>JAJYOH010000305.1 GCA_021796315.1 Chloroflexota bacterium | reverse complement strand
TCGCGCGGCTTGACGCGTTAAACGGGATATGCTACCATCAATTTTTGATGGATATCAAGAGGAGACGTTATGAAAAAGAAAATGAGCGTGAGACTGGCCAGTCTTATCTTGCTTGGGGCCATTCTAGTATCGGCCTGCACGCAACAATATTCTCAGACGCCGTTGGAAACCCCGACTTTAATCCCGACCGGCTTGTTTGTGTCGCCTTTTCCGTCCGGCCAGGACCCCATGCAAGTTGTAGCTGACCTGGGTACACAGACTGCGATGGCCGCTGAAAGCGGTACAGCCACAACTCCGGGGACGCCCGATGCTGCAGCCCTGACTGGAACCAGCAGTGCGCCACTGACCGCGGCGCCGCTCACCCCCACCCTGGGTACGCCCGGTATTCCGCTGGTAGTTACCACTCCCGCGCCGATCACGGTTGTCCCCGGCGCGACCACGGCAGCAGTGCCGCTTACGATTGTGGTACCATCCGGACGCCCGGCCACTTATACACTGCAACAAGGTGAATTCCCATACTGCATCGCCCGCCGCTTCAATCTTAATCCTCCTGATTTGCTTGCGCTTAACAATATAAGCGACGGCAGCATCTTTATGCCCGGTCTGACATTGACGATTCCTCAAACCGGCACATTCCCTGGCGTGGCCGCTTTGCACACGCATCCTGATACATATACTGTGAATTCCGCCTCTGAGACTCTTTACAGCATTGCCTGTTATTACGGTGACGTATATCCAGAAGCGATTGGGCAAGCAAATAATCTTTCAGTGAACGCAGCATTGAGCGTTGGACAGCAATTGAGCATACCGTAAGTAATAACGTATCGAGAAGCCCGGGCGATTGCCTGGGCTTTTTTTGACCTCACCCCCAGCCCCTCTCCTGCAGGAGAGGGGAGAAGGAAATCAACATGCCATCATTCAAACTCCTGAAGTCAGAGCCTCTCTTTCAAGGTCGCGCCTTCAAGATCCGCCGCGACACACTCAAGACGCCCGATGGAAATGAAACAAAATTTGACATTGTAGAGCACGGCGGTTCAGTTATCATCCTTCCAATTGATGCGGATGGGAACATACTCTTCGTCCGACAATACCGTCACGCGGCGGGCATGGACTTGCTCGAACTTCCAGCAGGGACGCGCGACGGAAACGAACCGTACGATGTGTGCGCGGCGCGCGAGATCCGCGAAGAGACCGGCATGGCCGCGGGCAAGCTCGAACGCATCGGGGATTTTTATCTCGCGCCCGGCTACTCGACAGAATTCATGGCAGTCTTTCTTGCAACCCAATTGCGCCATGATCCGCTTGAGGCTGATGATGACGAGTTCCTGCAAGTTGAGAAAATCCCTGTGAAAGAAGCAATCCAAATGGCGCAACGCGGCGAGATGACCGACGCCAAATCGCTGGCGGCGTTGTTTCTGGCGAGGCCGAAGTTGTTGGAGAAGTATTTGTGATCATTCCTGCTGTATAATGTTTTCATGCCGCGTGTAAGCGAATTCTTTGGTGTTGCCATCTATATGTATTACAGCGACCATGCACCGCCGCATTTTCATGCTGAATATGGTGAGCACGAGGCAATTTACCCCGCCGCGCTCACGCGTTAGTCGTTGAATGGGCATCCCTGCACCGCGCTGAATTGCGCGATGATTGGGAGCGCGCTCGTTTGGAAAAACCTTTAGTTGAAATTGAGGGCTTGGAGTAAGGAGTATTGATATGAATATCCCTGGCCCGCTCGTCCGTGTTCAATCTGTTGAACCTCTGGAAAAGTATCGTGTCCGCGTAACCTTCAAGAATGACATCCAAAAGGAAATTGACCTTGAAAAGTTTTTGCGCGGCGAAATCTTCGAGCCGATTCGCAAAGACCCAAATATGCTCCGTGCAGTCAAGGTCATGGGCGGGACCATTGGATGGGATAACGGCGCGGATATAGACCCCGATGTGTTGTATTACGATTTGAAGCCCGCCTGGATGGAAGAAATGGTAAAGACGAGTCAATAGGAAGTAAATACAGACGAATCATTTGCAGCCCATTTAGTAGGGGCGAAGCGGCGCTTCGCCCCTACTATTTCATTTTCCACAATTCTTGTCCGAAATATGACAACCCGCAGGGGGATTCAGGTCATTAATAACTAACATCATGCAGGTATGGGGGATAAACTTAGAAATTCGGAGAATATTTATTTCGGGTAGTCTGCCCGTTTCCAAAGGAGATAGTAATGAAACGCACTGTAGTCACAATTGATGGCAACGAAGCCACGGCCTCGGTCGCTCACCGCTTAAGCGAAGTGATCGCCATTTACCCAATCACTCCATCTTCCGGCATGGGCGAATTTTCCGACGAATGGTCAGCCAAGGGCAGGAAAAATCTTTGGGGAACAGTCCCGACCGTCATCGAAATGCAATCCGAGGGCGGCGCGGCGGGAGCCGTTCACGGCGCGCTGCAAACCGGCGCATTGACCACCACCTTCACAGCTTCGCAAGGCTTGCTGTTGATGATCCCAAACATGTACAAGATCGCGGGCGAACTCACCAGCACGGTCTTCCATGTTGCAGCGCGTTCCCTTGCCGCGCAGGGATTGTCCATTTACGGCGATCACCAGGATGTGATGGCCGTCCGCCAGACGGGTTTTGCTCTATTCTCATCCGGTTCAGTGCAAGAAGCGCATGACTTTGCCGCAATTGCACAAGCCGCAACTCTAAAATCACGCATCCCCTTTGTACATTTCTTCGACGGTTTCCGCACCTCACACGAAGTGACCAAGATCGTTCGGCTTGAGGATGAAGACCTGCGCGCCCTTCTGGACGATGACCTGGTACGCGCTCACCGGGAACGCGGCCTGTCTCCGGAACGACCCATGATCCGCGGCACCGCGCAGAATCCGGATGTCTACTTCCAGGCGCGTGAAACGGTCAACCCGTTTTACGCAGCCACGCCAGCCATTGTTCAGGAGACGATGGACAAGTTCGCCAAGATCACCGGCAGGCAATATCATCTGTTCGATTATGTCGGACATCCCGAAGCCGAGCACGTGGTTATCATCATGGGTTCCGGCGGCGAAGCGGCTGAAGAGACGATTAACTATCTTGTTGCAAAAGGCGAGAAAGTCGGTGCGGTGCGCGTGCGTTTGTATCGCCCATTCTCAGCGGGACACTTGCTGGCGGCCTTGCCATCCACCACAAAAGCCATTGCCGTCCTTGACAGAACCAAAGAACCAGGCTCTGGAGGAGAACCGCTCTACTTGGATATAGTCAATGCTTTGGTTGAAGGTTCCAAGTTGAAGGTTGAAGGAAAACCTGGAACTTTCCAACCTTCCAACCTTCCAACTGTGATCGGCGGACGCTACGGCCTTTCATCCAAGGAATTCACACCCGCCATGCTTAAGGCAACATTGGATGAATTGAAGAAGACCGATCCAAAAAATCATTTCACCGTCGGCATCAACGATGATCTCAGCCACACCAGCCTCGACGTTGATGCTTCATTCTCGATTGAGCCTGACGAGACGGTGCGCTGTGTTTTCTTCGGCCTCGGCTCGGATGGAACGGTCGGCGCCAATAAAAATTCGATCAAGATCATCGGTGAAGAGACCGAGAATTACGCTCAGGGCTATTTCTACTACGACTCCAAAAAATCCGGTACAGTGACCGTCTCGCATCTGCGCTTCGGACCCAAACCGATCCTGGCTCCGTATTTGATCGGCGCAGGACAGGCCAATTTTGTAGCCTGCCATCAATATTCCTTCCTCGAGCGCGTGGACATGCTCAAGTATGCCAAGCAAGGCGGCGTATTCCTGCTCAATAGTTTGTATGGTCCTGATGATGTTTGGGATAAACTGCCGCGCGAAGTCCAGAAAGATATCGTCGAGAAGAAATTAAAGTTCTACGTCATCAACGGTTACGATGTGGCCGAAAAAGCCGGCATGGGCGGACGCATGAACACCATCATGCAGACGGCCTTCTTCGCCATCAGCGGCGTCCTGCCGCGCGAACAGGCCATTGCCGAGATCAAACACGCCATCGAGAAAACTTATGGCAAACGCGGCGAAGCCGTCGTTAAGAAAAATTTCGAAGCGGTTGATCGGACTCTGGAGAATCTTTACGAGGTCAAGGTTCCAGCCACGATAAGCTCAAAGGTGACGCGCCGCCTTCCCGTCCCGAATGAAGCGCCGGAATTTGTCCGTAACGTGCTTGGACAAATGATCGCCTTCGACGGCGACAGCATCTCCGTCAGCGCGCTTCCGGCAGACGGCACATATCCATCCGGCACAACGCAATGGGAGAAACGCAACTTGGCTTTGGATATTCCGGTTTGGGAAGAAGATATTTGCATCCAGTGCGGCAAGTGTGTGATGGTCTGCCCGCACGCGGTCATTCGACATAAAGTATATGACAAGCAATTGCTGAATGGCGCGCCGGAAACGTTCAAGCACATGGAAAGCAAGTTCAAGGAATTCCCCGGCATGGCTTACACGGTGCAGATTTCGCCGGAGGATTGCACGGGCTGTACCTTGTGCGTGGAAGTTTGCCCGGTCAAGGATAAGACTCAGGTTGGGCGCAAGGCGCTGAACATGGCGCCGCAACCGGCTCTGCGCGAGGCTGAAAGCAAGAACTGGGATTTCTTTATGAGCATCCCCGATCTGGATCGCAAACTGGTCAATCCTTCGACGATCAAGAATTCGCAACTGCTGCGCCCGCTGTTTGAGTTCAGCGGTGCATGTGCCGGATGCGGCGAAACGCCATACGTCAAGCTGGTCTCGCAATTATTCGGCGACCGCGCCATCGTCGCCAACGCGACCGGATGCTCATCCATTTACGGCGGCAACCTCCCCACCACTCCATGGGCTGTTGACAACAACGGACGCGGCCCGGCCTGGACAAACTCGCTGTTTGAAGACAATGCCGAATTCGGTCTCGGCATGAGACTCACGCTCGACAAACAAAATGAATATGCACGCGAATTAATGACAAGCTTTGAAACGGAACTCAGCACCGAATTGGTTACTGCCATTTTGCACGCCGATCAATCCACCGAAGCAGGCATCGAGGAACAGCGCGTCCGCGTGGCGGAACTCAAGAAAAAACTCGGCACATCGAAAGATTCACGCGCCAAAGATTTGATCAGCGTGGCCGACAGCCTCGTCAAGAAATCCGTGTGGATCATTGGCGGTGACGGCTGGGCATACGACATCGGCTACGGCGGTCTCGATCATGTGCTCGCTTCGGGACGCAACGTCAACGTGCTGGTGCTCGATACTGAGGTTTATTCCAACACCGGCGGACAGGCGAGCAAGTCCACGCCGCGCGCGGCGGTTGCAAAATTTGCAACGGCTGGCAAAGGCCTGCCCAAGAAAGATTTGGGCTTGATCGCAATGGCGTACGGATACGTCTACGTGGCGCGCGTTGCGATGGGCTTCAACGATCAGCAGACCCTCAAGGCCATACTTGAAGCCGAAGCCTACGACGGCCCGTCGCTGATCATCGCCTATAGTCACTGCATTGCGCACGGATACGACATGGCTCACGGCCTCGAACAGCAGAAGTTGGCCGTTCAATCCGGTTCGTGGCCCATCTATCGTTACGATCCGCGCCTGGCAGATGAGGGCAAGAATCCGCTCGTCATCGAACAGAAAGAGCCGAGCATCCCAGTCTCGCAATATGCCTACAACGAAACCCGTTACAAGATGCTGACTCAAATGGATGAAGAACGCGCTGAGAAATTAATGAAGGAAGCCCAGCACGATGCAAAATCCCGCTGGACGCTCTACCAGCAAATGGCATCCATCCACTACGACGCCAACAAAAACGGCGACGGAGAATAGGCATGACGGATCTTTCCACGACTTATCTTGGACTCCATTTAAAAAATCCGCTCGTGGCTTCGGCCTCGCCCATTTCCAAAAAGGTCGAGCGCGTCAAACGTCTCGAAGAAGCGGGCATTGCCGCCATCGTGATGTACTCTCTCTTCGAAGAGCAGATCATCCACGAAAGTCTTGAACTCGATCATTACCTGACGCGTGGCACAGATTCTTACGCTGAGGCCATGAGCTATCTGCCAGATTCGGGCACATACACCCTTCTGCCCGATAAATATCTGGCAAAAGTAGCTGAGCTTAAAAAAGCTGTCAACATTCCTGTTATAGGAAGTTTGAATGGCGTATCCAAAGGTGGATGGGTGCGTTACGCCCGCCTCATTCAGGAGGCCGGAGCGGACGCCCTTGAATTGAACCTTTACTACATCCCAACCGATCCCGCCATCACCTCGCAAGAACTGGAAGATACCCAGGTTGATCTGGTTGCAGACATAAAATCCTCGATCAAGATTCCGTTGGCAGTGAAGTTGAGTCCATTCTACACATCTCTCCCGAACTTTGCACATCGGCTTGCCGAAGCAGGCGTAGACGGGCTGGTACTTTTCAATCGCTTCTATCAACCAGATTTTGATCTGGAAGAATTGACGATAGCTCACACACTTGAATTAAGCACATCCAGCGACTTGCGCCTGCCCCTGCGCTGGATCTCTATCCTGCACGGCAATTTGGATGTGGATTTTGCGCTGACCAGCGGAGTCCACACCGCTACCGATGTACTCAAATCCATGATGTCCGGAGCAAACGTGGCCATGATGGCGTCCGAGTTGTTGCACTACGGCATTGAGCGCGTACCGGCCATTCTCGCAGATCTGCAAACATGGATGGAAGTGCATCAATACGAATCGATCCAACAAATGCAGGGAAGCATGAGCCAGAGGTCCGTTGCAGAACCTGCGGCGTTCGAACGGGCAAATTACATGAAGGTGCTGAGTTCATTTAGAGACCTGCCGTAGATATTTCTTCATCATGAATCAAAAAATCCTCCGTTTATGCGGATGATTTTTTATCTTTCAGGACTTTCGCTTGATTGGGCAGCCTTTCTGATAGACCAGCCCAAATAACAATTTCTGCTTCGTGTTATCGAGTGCTCCTTTGCGGCCTGCGCCAGTTTTCCTCTTTCGGCTTTTACCCGTCATGGTTCGTGCCGCAGGATACTTTTTCAAATATGCATTCGTTCGAATGCAGGCAACAGACTTTCAAATTCATCCGGTGTCAGAGTTGTGAGTGTTGTCTCCGCCACTTGGGGGAGAATTCAAATCTAATTGGGAATCTGCACGAATACAGTCACCACCTGCAGATCAAAGTGCGGTAAGGAGGTGTAGAACGGAC
>JAJYOH010000304.1 GCA_021796315.1 Chloroflexota bacterium | reverse complement strand
GGCGTGTAGCCACTTTGAAATTATTGTGGTCTCGACACCTGCACTTGCGCCTGGCGCAAGTGTACGGCGGTGGTTTCGATATGGATTTCGATACGCTTCGCTCTCAATCCTACTCAACCACCGCGTTATTTCAAATATTTTTTCTCAACAGATTTTATCTTGTCCACGCGCGGAGTGTGGCGTCCGCCGCCGAACTCGGTCTTGAGCCAGGTCTGCACGATCTGTTTGGCGAGATTCGCGCCGATCAAGCCCGCGCCAAGCGTGAGCACATTTGTGTCGTTGTGCTCGCGGCTGTTGGATGCGGACGAGAGATCATAAACCATGCCCGCCCGCACGCCGGGAACTTTATTGGCAACGATGCAGCTGCCGATGCCCGCGCCGTCGATCATAATTCCGCGCCAGGCTTTTCCGGCGCTGACCAGTTCCGCGACGGCCTGCGCAAAATCGGGATAATCCACCGCGTCTTTGCTGTTCGTGCCCACGTCTTGAATCTCGAAGCCGAGCGATTTTATTTCAGCCTTGAGAATCTCTTTCAATTCGAAGCCGCCGTGATCCGCGCCGATGGCGATGATCCGCTTGCCGCTGGAAGTAAAGTTAATTGAGGGCGCGGCTGCTTCGGGTCCGGGCCGAGGCGTTCCCAACGTCTGGCGGATCACACGTTCAACAATCTGATGAATTTGAGCATCGTCAATATTGTCTGACATGGCGTTTATGATTATCTTCTGGATTATCGCTTGCGTCAAGTGACAGAATCAACAAAGCCGCATCTCCTGGGGGCACTCAAAGGTTGTTGGTAAATAGGCTCAAGCCGCCGTCCTCGGCGGCGCTTTGCGAGTAAATCCTGCGCCGAGGACGGCGCAGGGAGCAAACTCATCTACATACTTTTAGCGCACCCCATCTCCTTTGATAATTCAAAAATCCGCAGCCTGCAAGTAAAATTACACCTTGCAATTTCAAAAGCTCAATTTTGTCCGCAGCCGCATGATATATACTGCCCTGCCGTGCAACTTTATAATCCTGGATCATCCAGAGAAAGACATCATGAGAGTAGATAACGAGATCAAAGGAAAGCAATCAATGACAACCGGCTTTGCTTCATTGCTGGTTGCTGCCCTGATTTTTTATGTCATCTTCATTTTGCGCACATCCTTTGTCATCAAGGGAGAGACTTATTTCACGCTGGTCGACGATGCCATGATTAGCATGCGTTACGCGCGCAACCTGGCACAGGGATTCGGCCTGGTTTGGAATCCGGGCCAGCCGCCGGTCGAGGGCTTTACGAATCCAGGGTGGGTATTTTTCATGGCAGTGGTTCATCTTTTCCCGATCCCGCAGTCAAAAATTTCGATGGTCATTATGCTGGCATCGAGCTTGATCCTGCTGGCGAACGCTCTCGTTGTTTTCCAGATCAGCAGTTTTTTGGCGCCCCAGTCCAAACGCGCGCCCGTCATCGCCGGGACAATTACAGCATTTTATTTCCCGCTTGTGTTCTGGTCCTTGAGGGGCATGGAGGCCGGACTTCTGAGTCTATTGATTTATCTCGCCGCCCTGCTGGCCTTCCGCGTGATCGTCAACAATGACGAAAAAGCAATTCCCTGGCTGGCTTTTTGTTTGGCGGCAGCGATCATTGTCCGGCTGGATGGTTTCATCCAGGGATTTCTCATCCTTGGTTATTTAATGTATAGCCGCCGTAAAAATCTTCGAACTCTGTGGCTGCCAATTCTCAGCGTTGCTGCAACAATTACCATCGTACTTCTCTTCCAAAAAATTTACTTCGGTGATTTTCTGCCGAACACATACTATTTAAAGGTTGCCGGCGTCAGCGCCATCGACCGCATCAAAGCAGGCCTGGTTGCGTTCAGCGAGTATGCCTTTGGCGATGTGATGATGCTTTTCGTTTTTTCCCTGCTCGGATTTGCGCTGTTTAGAAGCATGTGGAGTCCGGAAAAAAGTCTTCTGTTTGGGTTATTCATTGCCCAGTGCGCTTATTCGATCTGGGTCGGCGGGGATTATGCCGAGGAGCTGGTCCGTTCGGCAAACCGATTCATAACGCAAGGCATGCCCGCCATCATCATCCTGTTCAGCCTGGTCGTTGACCGCCTGATCTATTACGCATCAAACTCTGAAACCACTCCTCTGCGCGTCAAACAAGGTTTTATGCCGCTGGCCATTGCGATCAGCGTGGGGACCATCGCAGTGATCAGCGGCAGGCAATGGTTTAACTGGTATATCGATAATGCGCCCATGCTCAAGACCGACATTACGCGCGTCGAGTTGGGGCTGCACATTAAACAATACACATCGCCCCAGGCTGTGATCGCCGTCCACGCTGCGGGACAAATTCCATACTATTCCGAACGAACGTCCATTGACCTGCTCGGAAAAAGCGACGCGGTCATTGCCAAGGGGCCGCTTGCCACATCGTTCGCACCCGGACACGACAAGTGGAATTATGAATACAGCATCCTGCAATTAAAGCCGGATGTGATCGCAGACCGCTTCGGCCAGTTGCATGATTTTATGGCGCAGGCAACAACATACGAAGAACTTCCGAGCGGCATTTATATCCGCATCGGAAGCACGGTGGTTGATCGAAACGGTTTATCGCAGGATTACAGGTCGAAATAAAGCGAACGCTACAATTCCATCATCGCTTTTATTTTATTTTGAGCAGCGGAAAAATCAACCACTTCCCCTTTGAAGCCTTTGGTGAATCGCTGAGCTTCATCGCGGCTCGAAAAACTTAACACAGACGGGCGACAACATAAACTGATGTCACTGTTCAAAATGTACCAGGCATGGCGAGCATTGATCATCGTGCCGTAGAAAAAATCGGTGGTCATCGCCGTTTTGACGTCCGCGCGATTCGCAAGCGCCATTAATCCGCAATGTGCGCAACACGCCACGACCTGCTTGCCGTCTTTCTGTTCGATCAGAAAAATCAAGCGGGAGTTTGTTTCGGCTCCACATTGGACGCAGTGCCGGGACGCCGTTTCGATACGGCTGATTCCGCCCGGAATTTTTGCCACCAATCCCATTTGCACCAGCAATTGGATTTCACGATAAGCGGTTGCCTGCGACACGCCCAGTGATTTTTGAACATCACTGATCAATAAATCATTCTTTTCACCAACAAGTTTGAGAATCTCTTTTTGGCGCGGAGATAAAGTTTTCATGCTTGCGTTCCTCCGAACAGGTATGATAAAATTTAGGAAGTTTATCTTATTTTATCAAATTTTCTCATTTTGAATAAGACAGCAAAGACCACAAACTCACCAACATAATACTTTGGAGGATCTACATGCAGCAAAAAACTTTGTGGCAGAGATTTGCCGTTCTATTTATTCTTGCGGCAATTGTATCAGGATGCGCTTCCAAGCCGTCCTTTAAAAGCTCGGTGATCGAACCGCCTCTGCCCGCCCCTGAAATTTCTCTGACCGACCAAAATGGCAACACATTTCAAGTCAGCGCCCAGCATGGAAAAGTTCTGTTGCTTTTCTTCGGCTTCTCGCACTGCACAAACGAATGTCCGCTGACGATGGCAAATATCAAGGCGGCACTTGCCATCATCGGCGACCCCGCCAAAGATGTGACCGTCGCCATGGTCAGCACTGACCCGGCAAACGATACCGCACAATCCATGAAAGATTTTCTCGGCAAGTTCGACCCGACCTTTCTCGGCATTCTCGGCACGCCAGATCAACTGGCAAAAGCATGGAAGGATTACGGGGTCGCAGTTCTGGATGGCGGCGAAACTCATTCAAGCTATACCTACGTTATCGATCGAAAAGGCGATCAGCGTTTGATCTTCTCGCCCGATACCACGCCCGACGACATTGCACACGATGTAAAAATTCTGCTCGCAGAAAAATAAAAATTAAAGGATATTTCATGAAAAAAATATTTGTCATTTTATTGATCGCGGCTTCGATGCTGACGGCTTGCTCGTCCGCCGCCAAGCCGGATGCCACTCAAAACGGGATTGAGATCTCGCAAGCAAAAGTCGTTCTACCGGGCGGAAACGCCATGGGCGGGATGGGCATGGATTCATCGCTGGCCGCTTTCATGCAGATCAAAAACACTTCATCAAACGCAGATCAATTGATCGGTGTGTCCACAGATTTTGCAGATGCGTCCCTGCATGAAACTAAAATGGATGGAAGCATGATGAGCATGAATGAAGTCCAAAGCATCGACTTGCCCGCTGGAGGGACCGTCGAACTCAAGCCAGGCAGTTATCACATCATGTTGATGAATTTAAAAAAAGGCTTGATGATTGGCGACACAGTCATGCTGAATCTTGAATTCAAGAACGCGGGTAAAATATCGATCAACGTGAAAGTGACAGATAAGTAACGTGTTGCAAAACCGCCGTCCATTATTGCTGGCATTGATAGCGACGCTGATCATCATTGGCGCCGCCATCTATATTTTTTATTCAACGCCGGCGCTGCACGGCGCCGTGATCACTCCGCCCGCGCCGATGCCGGACTTCACGCTTCAATCCGATCACGGCCCGGTTTCGCTGAGCGATTTTCGCGGCAAGTTTATTGTCCTGTATTTCGGCTACACAGCCTGCCCGGATGTTTGTCCCACTACGCTGGCTAATCTGTCAGACGCGCTGCGGAAGCTGGGCAACAAGGCCGACCAGGTACAAATAATTTTCATCTCCGTGGACTGGAAACGGGATACGCCTCAAAAGCTGGCGACATATTCCAAAGCTTTTTATCCCACATTCATCGGCGTGACCGGCACACAAAGTCAGATCGACAAGACGACCAAAGACTTCGGAATCTCCTATAAATTTGAGGTAAATCAAGTTGGGTTTTACTCAGTCGAACACACCGCGACGACGCTTGTCCTCGATCGTCAGAGAAACCTGGTCTTGACCTGGCCTTACGGCACTTCACCGGATGATATTTTGTCCGATCTCAAAGTGCTGACGAGCAAGTAAATTAATTCGTGTTGCCCTGCAATATCAGGGACGCTTCGGAACAAAGAACGTTCCTCAGCATGACACAACAAAAAACTCCCGAAGAAAACTTCGGGAGTTTGATTCTTGAAATTTTTATGCGGGCTTTGCAGCGTTCGTTACAATGTCTTCGAGCATCCTGGTCGTCAGTGATTTCGGACGTTCGATCGGCCAGCCGAGCGCACGCGCCCAGACATAGTTAGCCGTCACACCCAGGGCGCGGCCAACGCCGAACAGAACGGTGTAGAAATCGAAGTCGCGCACGCCGTAGTGATATTGTAATGAGCCGCTGATGGCGTCCACGTTCGGGGCGGGATTCTTGGCCTTGCCCTGCTCCTTGAGCACAGCCGGGACTACATCGAACACAAGGTCGGCCAGTTGGATAAGCTCATCTTCGGGGAAGCGCTTCTTGGCAAAGTCCATCTGCGCCGTGAAGCGCGGATCGGGAACGCGCAGAACCGCGTGACCATAACCGGGGATAACGTGCCCGCCGTTGAGTGTGTCCCATGCAAATTTGTACAACTCATCGCGCGAAGGAACGCGGCCAAACTGTTTGTGGACATCCATCAGCCAGCCGAGGCATTCCTGGTTGGCAAGCCCGTGCAAAGGTCCGGCGAGACCGTTCAACGAAGCCGAGAATGAAAGATACGGGTCAGACAGGGCGGAGCCGACCAGGTGCATTGTGTGGGCGGAGACATTGCCAGACTCATGATCGCTGTGCAAAATGAAGTACAGACGAGCCAGTTCGGCGTAGCCCTTCTTGTCCGAGACTTTCATCATCCTGGAGAAGTTTGCGCCGTAATCGAGTTTCGGATTGTATTTTGGTTTGCCCTTCTCGCCAAAATATTTCATGCGATAGATGAAAGCGGCGACGACCGGCAGCTTGGCGGTCAGGTCCATGCTGTCGTCGAGGGCAGCTTCCCAGTAGACATCCTTCTTCATGCTGTGATATTGATGAGCGAAGACGGAGCCATTCTGCAAAGCCAGCACGGCCTGAGAGAACAGCGTCATCGGATGAGTCTCTTTGGGCATGGACTTGATCATCTTGAAAACGTAATCGGGCACGGTGGCGCGCCTGGCCCACTCGGCCTCGACTTCAAGCGCCTGTTCCCTGGTTGGGACTTCGCCGACCATCAACAGGTAATACAGTCCGCCAACCAGGGGGATCTTGTTACCGCGCGCCTTGGGCAGCGCCTTGAGCACTTCGGGGATGGACATGCCGCGGAAACGGATGCCCTCTGCCGGGTCGACGAATGAAATGTCCGTCACCAGCGATTTGATATCGCGCATCCCGCCGACGACTTCTCCAACCGTGACGTGGCCGACGATCACATCCGCATGTTCCTTGGCAAGCGCTCTATAGCGTTCGCGCCAGCCAGGAAGTTGTTCTGAGATCTTATCGTGCAGAATCATGTTTCCTCCAAAAAGAAAATATGTCTTTGCGAGGGGTGTATTTCCCCGAAGCAATCTCCTGCCGGAGGGGATTGCTTCGCCTTCGGCTCGCAATGACGTTAGAACTTGACCAGGCTCTTCAAAGCGTCGTGTGTTTCTTTTACTGCCGCAGCAGACTTATCGAAAGCGGCCTTCTCTTCGGCATCCAGCTTGTATTCGATGATCTTCTCCATGCCGTTGCGTCCAAGCATTACCGGCACACCAAAGAACATATCCTTCAGGCCATATTCGCCTTCCATGTGCGCCGCGCACGGGACGATCAGATGCCTGTCCTTCAAAATGGCCTCGGCCATCTGCGCGCAAGCCGCAGACGGGGCATAGAAAGCCGAGCCGGTCTTGAGCAGGTTCACGATCTCGCCGCCGCCCTTGCGAGTACGGGCAACAATGGCATCCAGTTTATCGGCGGGCAAATAGTCCTTCAATGAAACACCGGCGATATTGGAAATGCGGGTCAGCGGAACCATCTCGTCGCCGTGGCCGCCAAGCACATAGCATTGAATATTCTCAACGCTGACGCCCGTCTCCATCGCCACGAAAGCGCGCATGCGCGCTGAGTCCAAGACGCCCGCCTGACCGATCACGCGTGAGCGCGGCAGTTTGGTCATCTTCAGGGTGAGATAAGCCATCGTATCGAGCGGATTGGTCAACACGATATACATGGCATCCGGCGAATGTTTCAATGTTTCAGCGGCAGCCTTGCCGACTATTTCTGCATTGGTCTTCAACAGATCGTCGCGGCTCATGCCAGGTTTGCGCGGCAGGCCCGCGGTGATAATAATGACGT
>JAJYOH010000303.1 GCA_021796315.1 Chloroflexota bacterium | reverse complement strand
CCTCTCCTGCAGAAGCCTTGCGCCGTGTCAATGATCTACTTCTGCCCGATACCCGGCAAGGCATGTTCGTTACGGCCGTTTACGCCGCGCTCGATCAAAATACCGGCGAGTTGACTTATGCCAATGCCGGACACAACCCTCCACTGTGGGTACACGCGGACGGACAGGTGGAGAAATTAACCCGAACCGGCATTGCACTTGGGGTCACGGATAATCGCGAGATGTTCGAGAGAACCATCCGGTTGTCTGCAGGTGATTGCGTCCTGTTTTATACTGACGGATTGACGGAAGCCTTTTCTGCCGATCATATTCTGTTTGGCGAAGCGCGCTTGCTTGACGCTATTCGGGCTGCCGAGTCTTCTTCGGCCAATTCCCTGCTCGACGCCGTTGAGTCGTCCGTCAATGATTTCATTGAATCCATACCTCTCTCTGATGATCTGACCATGCTGGCGGTCCGCCGCGTAGTTCCTTAGAAAAATAAAAAATGCCCGACGCGTTTTGCTTTGCGTCGGGCCGGGGGAGTAGGATATCCTCGATCATGATCTAATCTCAACACCCATGTTGTTCAATTCATCCGAGCTGAGGTTCGAGACGAACAGGTTCGCGCCAGAGAGCGCGAGGAGCAGGAGCAGACCGATTGAAACCGCGATCGCGAACATTGGAAATTCCTTTCTTTTATAACTAATATAACAACTCTCGACTCGAAAAGATATGTTCCCTAACAATCCTGTAATGAATTCGCCATACAATTTTGCAAACGCAGAACATGGGACAATGTGGCTGTTACGTTGGTTCCATCGATATATCAAATCATAAATCGGAATGTTATGAGGACGCTGAAAAACTTGTGTGCAGATTGTGTTAGGTTGACAAAACAAATCACCTGCCTCATGAAAAGGGCAGGTGATTTGTTTACAAAGGATTGCCGGTTATTGAAAGGATGCAGAATACGAGTAGTAGTGAATACCGGATTATTTACCGATCGTTGGCAGCCTATATTGTCTGTCCTTTAAACTGGCTGACATACAAATGGTGATAAAAGCCGCGTGCATCCAGCAATTGCTGGTGTTTGCCTTTTTCGACGATTTCGCCGTTGTTAATGACCAGTACTTGGTCAGCATCGCGGATGGTGCTCAAGCGATGGGCAATAACAAAACTGGTGCGGCCTTCCATCAATCGCAATAAAGCCTTTTGGATGCGCGCCTCGGTGCGAGTATCGACGCTGCTGGTGGCCTCGTCCAGGATCAGGATCGCCGGCTCAGCGAGAATTGCGCGCGCGATCGATAGCAGTTGACGCTGTCCCTGGCTAAGATTGCTGGCACGCTCTGAAAGATTCGTCTGGTAGCTGTGCGGCAACTGGCGGATAAAATGATCGGCGTCGGCCGTTTTGGCAGCCTGAATACATTCCTCGTCAGTGGCATCCAATCGCCCGTAGCGGATGTTGTCCATCACCGTCCCGGAGAACAGGAACGTATCCTGCAACACCAAACCGAGCTTACGTCGCAGGTCGGCTTTTTTGATATCGCGAATATCGGTCCCGTCAATTTTGATCTCGCCACTATTGATTTCGTAAAATCGAGTCAGCAGGTTGATGATGGTGGTTTTACCTGCACCGGTCGGACCGACCAGCGCAAAAATCTCTCCGGCTTTAGCATCCAGGGTCATATCTTTGATGATCGGGGTATCAGACCGATACCCAAAATTTACATGCTCAAATTGAACATGACCTTTTATGGAAGTGAGCGATACAGCCTGAGGAGCATCATCCACTTCCGGCGATGTATCGATGATCTCAAAGACGCGCTCTGCTCCAGCCAGGGCCGCCTGGATGGAGTTGTACATATTAGCCAGCTGTTGTAAAGGCTGGACGAAGTTCCGGCCATAGCTGATGAACGTGGCGATGATGCCCACGCTCACCAATCCCTGCAAGGCGAGCCAGCCGCCCAATCCGGCCAACACGATCACAAAGAAATTTCCAAGCACATTGCTGAGCGGCATCAACAACAGGGCATAACTATTGGCTGAAACGCCGGCGCGAAATACCTCCTGGTTGCTTCTGCGAAAAGTCTCCAACACTGATTCATTACGGCGGAAAGCCTTTACCACTTTCTCACCGCTGATCGATTCATCCATCACGCCATTCAGTTGGCCCAAATGTTTTTGCAATTCGCGGAAACCGCGTCGGGTGTACTTGGCCACAAATTGCGTGAACCAGAACATGATCGGGACGACCAGTACCGAAGCCAGCGCCAGCCATCTATCCAGCACGAACATGGCGATCAGAATGCCGACCAACGAAAGCACACTCGCCAGCAGGGATGTAACGTTTTGTGAGACAGCCTGGTTGATGGCGTCAATATCATTCGTCAGGCGGCTCATCAAATCACCCGCCGGATTACTATCAAAAAAACGGATCGGCAGGTTTTGCAGGTGAGTGAACAATTCCTTGCGCAATTGCTTCAAGGCGCGCTGAGAAACATCCGACATCATCCATGCCGAGATGGCCTGAAATAAATTATTCAACAGGTAGGTAACCAACATCCAGATGGAAATTTTCACCAACCCGGCCACATCTTTGGCAGCGATGAACTTGTCAATTGCCACACCCATCAGGTAAGGGCCGATCAAACCCAATACGGTATAGATCAGTACAAAGACAAGCACGAGGCTCAAAACCACTTTGAAGGGACTGAGATAAGGCAACAAGCGTGTCAGCGCGCTGCGCGGGTCGCGCGCCTTTTCGATCTTGCCGGGGTCAGCCGGCCGCCTTTGTCCGGGACGGAAATTAGCACCAGGCAGGCTCATACCGCACCTCCCTGCATGAGAATATCCATCGGTTCTTCGACTCGGAATCCGTTGCCCAATTGCGACTCATAAATTTCCTGATAGATCGGGCTGGTCAGTATCAACTCCTGATGAGTGCCCTCGGCGGCAATGCAGCCATTGTCAATCACTACGATCTTATCGGCTTTCAAAACAGTGCTGATACGTTGAGCAACCACCAGCGTGGTGTGTTGACGCATTTGCGCTTCCAAAGCATCCTGGATTTTGGTTTCAGTTTCAACATCCACAGAGCTGGTGCTATCGTCAAGGATCAGGATTTTCGGTCTGGTTAAAAGCGCTCGGGCGATGGCGATACGTTGTTTTTGTCCACCTGATAGATTTGTTCCGCGCTCCTCGATGTGAGTCTCATAACCTTGTGATAGTCCAACAATAAAATCGTGAGCCTGCGCGGCTTTGGCCGCTGCGATAACTTCCTCGTCGCTGGCAGCGGGGACTCCGTAACGGATGTTGTCACCCACCGTCCCTGAGAAAAGAACCGTTTCCTGGGGCACGATCCCGATCTGAGCGAGAAGCGAATCCTGCTTGACCTGACGAATGTCCACGCCGTCGAGCAGAATCCGCCCTGATGAAACATCATAAAAGCGCGGCACCAGATTCACGAGTGTGGATTTGCCCGCTCCGGTTGAACCCAAAATGGCAACGGTTTGTCCGGGTTCAATGGTCAAATTAATATTTTCCAGAACCGATTCTGCAGTGTTGCCATTGTAATGAAATGATACGTTCTCGAAGACCAGCCGCCCGTGTATATCTTCAGGCAGGGATATTGCATCGAGCGCATCCTGAACTTCAGGGACAACGTCCAACACTTCGTTGACACGTTTGGCCGAAGCGAGGCCGCTCGCCCACGTATTCGAGAGCATGACCATCATAGTCAGCGGTCCCATCGTAGTCAGCAGGTAGTTTGTAAAAGCTACGATCTGCCCAATTGTGAGATTTCCGTTAATAGATTGCATACCACCAGCCCAGATAACAATGACCATACCAATGTTGACGCACATGGTCAGCACCGGCGACATGGTAGACATGATTTGCATCACCCGCACGGAATAATCCGTGTAGGCTTCATTGGCGCTCTCAAAGCGTTGGCCCTCAAAATCAGCTCGCACGAAAGCCTTGACCAACCGCACCCCGGCGGTGTTTTCCTGTAAAACAGTGTTAAGCCAGTCGAGTTTTTGTTGCACTGAGCGGAAGAACGGCTCCATTTTCAGCACAAAAAACACGATGATGATCGATGTGACCAGCAAAAGCGGAAGCATGGTCAGCGCCAGGCTGGGGCTGGTATTGATCATCAGGATCAGACTACCGATCATCAGCAAGGGTGCACGCGTTCCTATTCGCAAAGAGACCTGCGCCACGCGTTGAACAGCGGTCGTATCGCTGGTCAGGCGCACCATCAATTGACCTGTTTTCTGCTCGTCGAGATTGCCATACGAAAAAGTTTGTATACGTGTGAAGAGCGCGTTGCGCAGGTCACGCGTAAAACCTTCCCCAACCTGTACTGACAAAACGCTATTCGTAACAGCAATTAGCATACTTACAATGGATATGCCAATCATCAACGCCGCCGTTTGCAGCACTACTTGCTGGTTATGGGCTGTTATCCCCTGATCGATGATGCGTTGGATCAAACGTGGGATGGAAAGATCGAAGAATACCAGCGAGGTCAGAAAGACCAGAGCAACTGCCGAGCGTTTCCAATATGGACGGAGAAAGGGTAGGAGTTTGAAAAGTTGTTTCATATATTATTCTTTTGCAAGTTGTTGTGTTCGTTGCGACACAAAAAGTGGAAAGAGCATTTCCATGGCTTGATGAATTGTCTTCAACTCATCATGGGAAAGACAACTCAGGATTTCAGCGAGATTGGCTTGCGCACTGGCCCGCGCAGAATCTACGATGGATTCCCCGTTCTGTGTTAGCATAAGCGTAATATAACGCCGGTCGGCAGCCGACTCCTGGCGGCTGACTAATTCCTGTTTCACCAACCCGTCAACAAGTTTCGAGACCGACGGAAGAGTCAGGCCCAGATGGTTCGCCAAGTCGGAGAGGGATGAATTGGGGCTGCGTTGGATAAATCTCAGCGTCCTGAATTGAGGAATTGACAGATCGGCGCCGCGCCCACGACGCATTTCAATCCGAATGGATTGCATAATTTTCGGAGCGGTATCCATCAATTCGCGCGCACAGGTATCGAGTAGTTTTGCCATAATTAATTAGCCTTTCTAATAATTAGAAGATGACATTATATCTCCAAACGCCGGAAAATGGGATAAGCATGTCAGGACAGAGTCAAAGCAGGTTGCGGCACTTCCTAATTAAAAACCCGCACTCTTTAGTGGACACTTTTCTTTGGAGGCCTGTTTTGGCAGACGTACTTTTGGGATATCTCGGCAGGGATCCGGTGTGACGACGATAAAAATTTTGCAAGGAAGGTGTTCAGGTGTTAGCCAAACCTGAAAAGTGAACTCATTCAAACTTTAAAGGTGAACTCTTGAATCTCAGAGGCTCTTTTTTGAAAACTCATCTACAAACTTTTAGTGCACCCTCTGTGCATAATTGCTTGCATCTCCCGAACGAGCGTGCTATAATACAACCACTTCCCCCGCTTTTGTTTTTTGACAATCAAATCATAGTGTAAGGCATCTGCCTGTATCCAACCCTGTATTAATATCTTGAAAGACTTCCCGCTTTTCCACAACCCATCGTGAACCAAGCCTGCACCCATGGGGGCGCTGGCTAATATTTTCATTCCAAAAAGGCATTGAACCAGCATGAAAATTCTAGAGCTTGAAAACGAACCACTCGCAAAACTCCGCAAGGTAGCCAAAGATCTCAACGTTCCCAATTTCAACCGTCTAAAGAAGGAACCACTCATCCTTCAGATACGCCAGGCGGAAGCTCAAAAGGAGGGCATCGAATTACGCGGCGGAATTCTGGAGATCATGAGCGAAGGCATTGGCTTCCTGAGGTCGAGCAATTATCGCATGAGCGATCAAGACGTATATGTTTCGCAGGCGCAGCTTCGCCGCTACGATCTGCGTTCGGGGGATATGGTGATTGGACATGTTCGCCCCCCGCGTGAATCTGAAAGACACTTTGGACTTCTTAAAGTAGAAACGGTCAACGGCCTCGACCCGGAAGAGGCCACACGCCGACCGATCTTTGAAAACCTCACCCCGATTTTTCCCGATAAACGCTTCGATCTGGAAATTGATCACGATACTTTATCTTCGCGCCTCATCAACCTGATAGCCCCCATCGGGCGCGGCCAGCGCGGATTGATCGTCTCGCCTCCCAAGGCAGGTAAGACAACAATTTTGAAGCATATTGCAAATTCTATTTCAACCAAATATCCTGAAGTGCATTTGATGGTGGCTCTGATCGGCGAACGCCCGGAAGAGGTGACTGACATGGATCGCTCGGTTGACGCCGAAGTGGTGGCATCCACCTTCGATGAACCGGTGACTTCCCACGTCCGCACGGCGGAAATTGCCTTAGACCGGGCTAAGAGATTGGTCGAGATCGGCCGCCATGTGGTAATCTTAATGGACTCGATCACCCGTTTGGCGCGCGCTTATAACCTTGTGGTAAACCCATCCGGACGCACGCTTTCAGGCGGTATGGATCCTTCGGCGTTGTATCCGCCCAAACGTTTCTTCGGCGCAGCGCGTAACATCGAGGAAGGCGGCTCATTGACCATCATCGCCACCTGCCTGGTGGATACCGGCTCCCGTCTGGATGACGTGGTTTACGAAGAATTCAAAGGCACCGGTAATATGGAATTATTGCTCTCCCGCAAATTACAGGAGCGCCGCATCTTCCCCGCCGTGGATATCGAACGCTCGTCTACGCGCCGCGAAGAATTGCTGCTCGGTCCCGACCTTCTGCAACGCGTCTGGCTCATGCGCCGCATGTATGCCCAGATGGTTTCAGCGCCTCCCAGCGGCGCGGGCATGGATCAAACCGTTGCGACCGAGGCAATCATCACTCGGCTCGACCGCGCCAAGAATAACTTGATGTTTTTGGAACAATTAACAGATGATGTATAAAGTATTCTAAAGAGTCGTCTCCAAATACGCACTAGGGAAAAATGAACAAAATCTTGGAGTTTCTGAAAGCCAATCGTTTCAATGTCGCCTCATGGGGCGTGACCGCGCTCGTCGTGGCCGCCTTGCTGGGATCCGCTTTCTGGTGGACACAGGCTGGGGCGGCCTCACCCGCCACACGTCCGATACCGACTGCCATGCCAGGCCAGGATCAAACCTCCGTTGGTTTGCCAGCGGAGGTCACAAATCCTACGTCTGTCCCCGGCATCGGACGCACATTACAACTCAAAACAAACATTCCTCAGCGACCGCGTTATGATCCAGTTACT
>JAJYOH010000302.1 GCA_021796315.1 Chloroflexota bacterium | reverse complement strand
CTCGAAATGGCCGTGGTTGGAAACAGCACCATGCACCATTTATTTTTGAATTTGTCGCCGCGCTATCTGGGCGTCGCGCCGTTTGTGCCGACCATCTACCATTCTGTCGATATCAAAGCCCGCGAATTAGGATTACAGATCAACAGATCGGCAAACGTTCACGTCCTTCCAACCATCGCTTCGTTCATCGGCGCAGACACGACCGGCGTGCTGATCGCCGAAGAGCCACACAAGCAGGATGAGAACTGGCTCATCATTGACATCGGCACGAATGCAGAATTGGTATTGGGCAACAAAACAAAACTGATGTGCACTTCAACTCCAACCGGACCGGCGTTGGAAGGCGCGCACGTTGAATATGGAATGCGCGCCGCGCCTGGCGCCATCGAACGGGTCGAGATTGATGATAAAACTTTCGAGCCACGCTTTAAAATCATCGGCGAAGAAAATTGGAATACAGGAAAAGCCAAAGGGATTTGCGGCTCGGCCATCATCGACGCGGTGGCGGAATTATTCCGGGTGGGCATCTTGGATGCTCGGGGCAAATTCCGCTCCGAGGGCGGGACGACGCGAATTCATCAGGGCGAGAATGGTCCGGAATACATCATCGCTTACGCCGAGGAGACTTCCATCGGACGCGACATCCCGCTCACACAACAAGATGTGCGGCAAATCCAATTAGCGAAAGGCGCACTATTCGTTGCGGCGCGAACACTATTAAATCAATTCGGATTGCAAGCGCCGGATAAAATTTTGCTGGCCGGTGGATTTGGAACATATATCGATAAAACCAAGGCCATGTTGATTGGAATGATTCCCGATTGCCCGCTCGAAAATGTTTATGCGGTCGGCAACTCGGCAGGCGACGGTGCGCGCATCGCGTTGTTGAATGTCGATAAACGCACCGAAGCAATGACGGTCGCAGCGCATGTGACGCGCTATGAATTACCGACCGATCCGGCTTTTCAAAATCAATTCATGCTGGCGATGAATTTTCCGCACATGAGCGAACCGTTCCCACACATCGCACATTTGATCCCAAATCACAAAACCGATCCGATGGCTGAAAAATTTGGAGGAGGCAGGAAATGAATAAATTCCTCGAACAATTGAACAGCAATGAAGTTTTGGTCGCCGATGGCGCGACCGGAACCAATTTGCAAAAGGTCGGCCTGGTCGGCGGGATGCACACCGAAGATTGGGTCTTCGATCATCCCGAAAAAATCCTTGACCTTGAGAAGGCCTTCGTTGCCGCCGGCTCGGACATTATTTTGACCTGCACTTTCGGCGGGACCTTTCCGCGCATGAAGGGCGCAAAACATTCCGATGATGTGGACAGGATCAACAAGCGTGCAGTTGAGCTGGCGCGTGAAGCCGCCTCCATGCGGGACGGAGTGCTGGTCGCCGGTTCGATCGGGCCGATCGGCCAACTGTTGAAACCGTATGGCCCAATCAATCATGAAGAAGCCGTGGCGGCGTTCGCGCAACAAGCAAAGTCACTGGCCGACGGCGGCGCAGACTTGATCGTGCTCGAGACTCACTTCGCGTTGGAGGAAGTCAACGCGGCCTTCGAAGGCACACGCTCCGTGACCGATCTGCCCATCGTGGTTTCATTCGGTTATGACCGCGGTACGCGCACCATGATGGGCGTCAAACCAGCAGACGTAATGAAAAAATATAAAGCGATGGGCGCGGCGCTGGTCGGCGCAAACTGCGGAACGACTTTGGAAAACATGGAAGCTGTTATCAAAGAATACGCCGCCGCAGAATCGGGTTTCCCGCTGTGGGCAAAACCCAACGCCGGTATGCCGCGTCTCGAAGGGACTGAAACCATCTACGATGTCACACCAGGGGAAATGGCTAAGTACGCAAAGAAATTTGTCGCACTCGGCGCGCGCGTGGTCGGCGGTTGTTGCGGTTCAACTCCGGAACACGTAGCGGCTATTGCAAAGGCTGTAAAAAAGTAACGATCCATTGCAACTGCGGCTTTGAAATTATGGGGATCAAGCCTGATGACATAAAGATCATCCAGGAAATCATCGAAGTTTACGGCTTTCGAGATAATTAAAGCAAATCGGCTGACCAACGTCAGCCCGATATTTTTTCACAAAACTATTTACGCATGAGCGGGGACGGAAAACCCAATGCGCGCGCCTTTCCCCATCGCAGTGTCAACCTCAAAAGAGCCGCCCAACATTTCAGCACGTTCGCGGATAAGCTTCAAACCCAAGCTGCCGGCTCCGTGCACAACTTCCGGATCAAAGCCCTTGCCGTTATCGTCCACGCTTACACGCACCAAGTCACTGCCCATATCCAAAGTGATTTTCAAGGTGGTAGCCTGGCTGTGACGAGCTGCATTACCCATCAATTCCTGAACGGCGCGGAAGATCATCACCTCCAAATAAGGTTCGAGCCTGCGCTCATTGCCAGTTATTGTCAGGTTGACATCCAGGCTGGTTTGCTCCTTATAGGCATCCACATACTTCCGAACGGTCGGAACCAGCCCAAGATCATCCAGCATCATCGGGCGCAATTCAAAAATAAAATTGCGGACTTTCTGGAACGTCCCCATGGCCGAAATCTTCAGATTGCCCAATTCCTCCTTGGCCTGCGCCGGATCAACGTCAAGCAGACGCATGGCGATTTCCGTCTGCAAAATAAAATTGGACATGGCCTGCGCCGGGCCGTCGTGCATTTGACGTGAAAGCCGCTGGCGTTCCGCTTCCTGCGCGTTGACGATCATCTCGATCCCGGCAAAAGGGCTTTTCGCGCCGCCCGAAGCGGCTCCCCCGCTCACGGGTCCGGGAATAGAAGCGCTCGGACGCTCCAATATGGTCTTATATTTTTCCAGATAGATTTTTTCACTCTGCAATTTTTCCAACTGGCCGCGCATCACGAACAGGCGTTGTTGCGCGTCCAGGGCTGAGTCGTAGACCATGCGGATTTCTTCCGGCGAAGACTGACCGATCAGCGTTTGCACCTGCTGAAGGTGGGTCGTGATGGCTGCATTTCGTTGAGTCAACTTGGTGAGTTCCACCTGACTCTGCTCGATCATCAATTTGATCTCACGCAATGCCCGCTGAGTCTCCTCCAGCTCAGCCTGGACATCTACACTGCCGTCCGCCAATTTTTCTTCGTCGATTGTCATTCCCAATTACTCCTCAGGTTTGATATCCGCATTGAGCGGAACCCAGCCATGCTTCAACGCATAAACGACCGCTTGCGTGCGATCTTCGACACCGAATTTTCTCAGGATTGCAGTTACATGATTCTTCACAGTTTGATGACTGATGCCAAGCAATGCGGCGATCTCCTTATTGCTCTTGCCTCTGACCACACACTCGAGCACTTCCATCTCGCGTTCCGAAAGCGGATGAAAGGGACTGCCGGGTTCACTGTACGAACGGCGTGAGCCTTCCATCTGTTCCGAAATCCAGGTCTGTAATTCACGCTGGGGCATCACATGCCCGCCATAGACAAATTTACCGCCTGCGACATCACGGATGATACCCATCAAAGCTCTGGGTTGAATATCCTTGGAGCAATAGGCCGCGGACCCTGCAATCGCGGCATGAATGGCCTGTTCGATATCGTCATAGCCGGTCATGAGCACCACGCGGGTTGGCAATTTCTCCGCGGTGATCTGACGTGTAATTTGCTGTCCATTCACCCTCGGCAAATTTACGTCAAGCACCGCCACTGCGGGTTTCAACAAACGAATAAGATCGAGACCTTCGTCGCCATTGGATGCCTGTCCCAAAACCTTCATATCCGCTTCAAGTGAAAGCGCATCGACCACCCCCTGTCGAAAGAGCGGGTGATCATCAATAATCAGGAGAGTTATTTTTTTCATCCCACGACCATTCACAAATTCATGTTTTGAATACAACGTTATAGTATAGCATGAAAGAATTGGGCTGATGCTGAAACAATGACGGGGGCAGCGCTGGGCCCGCCTAATGGCTCGCCCAATCATAGACTGCCATATTCCGCTCGCCGAGCAGCGCAGCGAATTTTCCACCGCTGACAAAGACCGGCTTCGCCGTGCGCGTCAATTCCGGATAAAAGGATGGGAACGCGATTAAATAGTTTGCTCCACGCTGATTTAAAAACACCGCCAGCTGCGATTCATCCCGCATGAACGGGATCACTTCCGGCGAAACGAGTCCGGCCAGATCGATCAATTCATGGTTGTCGAAATACCCCAGCGCGCCGATATCGTGCGCCGCGACCACTGCGCCCGCTGGAATATTTTGCGAGACCCATTTGGCTGTGACCACCATTTCAGACTCAATTAACCCCACATCCTCGCCATAGGAACGCGCTCCAAGACCAAAAAACAGAAGTGTGACCAGAATGATGCTGACCTGCCAGGTTGTTTTCACCCTCCATTGAAAACGACGGAAAAGAGTTGACGTTTGGAATTCAAGAAAAGCCAGCAAGCCGAATAAAAAGAAAACCGGCATGGCGGGCATGAGATAACGTCCATGTTGATAAGCAGGCAAGCGCAAAATGTAAAGCAATAAGTATCCACCGCACCATAACATCGCCGCGATTATCGGCCATGCCCGCCGGCGAATGGATAACACCGCCGCCGCGATCACACCCGGCAAAAGGATCACGCCCGGCCCGGTCAGCAATTGGAAGAGCAAGTCTGCCAGACGTTCAAGAATTGGTCTGGTTTGCCAAGCGGCATATTCAGTCTGCTTGGCGTAGAAGGTATTCGGCATGGGCGTGTGGGAAAGCCAAAGATTGAAAAGCAAATAGGGAACGAAGAGCGAACCGAAGCCGATGAAATATAAAACCAGCGCGCGGCTTTTTTCAGCAACAGGTTTCTCGACGAGGAAAATTACCAACACAACCGGCGCGAGCAGAGTCAAACCGTCAGGCCGCACCCAAACGCTTAGACCAGTCAGCAGGCCGAGGGTCAGATAACGACGCGAGCCTGTCATCAAGGCGGCCAGCACCGACGTCACCAAAAGTGCGTGAAGCAAAGTCTCCATCCCCGACATGGACGCCCACAGAAAATGCCATTCGAAGGCAAAGAACAATCCGATCCATGGCAGACGCGGATTGTAAGTTGAAATCAATCGGCGGACGGTTTTCTCCATCAACACGGCGAGACCAAAGAGAGTCAAGCCGCCGAGAAGATAAGTCCAATAGTATGGAGCCAGGCCAAGCCAGAAACCAGGCGCGAGAAGAAACGTCCAGAGCGGCGCGGTGGAGCCAGCGGACAGATGGCCGAGTTGAAAGGCCCACTGACCATACAATGCGAGATTGCGCGCATAAGTGAGATGGATCCACGAATCATCGAGCGGAAAGCCGATACGATAAATAAAAAAACTGGCGAGCAAATATACGCCCGCGCCAAAGATGACTGCCGCGGCCAATAAAGCAAGGTCACGGACTGAAAGATCAGGGTTGGACTTCAAAGATGCGCGTGTCATCGAGTTCACCTAGATAATGAAGTTGCTGGCTTTGTTTGTTGTTGTAGACCGCTTCAATTGGACCGGAAGCGCCGGCGGCTTCAATGATGAGATAACGCGCATGATAACGCGCTGCCACTGCAAGCATGGTTGTTTCATTACCTTCCGGAACAACTATCGCAGAGCGACCCGTCATTAGATAATATCCGGGCGGATTGCGAACCATCACAACGTCGCCGGAGCGGATTCCGTTTTGTTGGAGGAAGGCCTCCACTTTGGGATAGTTCTGTTCCCCCTCTCCCCAACCGGAGAGAACACGAAGATAAATAATCAAACCCGTCATGATGATGGCGATTCCAACCAATACAACACGGAATATCTTGAACGCCTCAGGCGTGAACAAGTTGCGTTTGCGCGCCGCGGCAACGACGGACTCAAGGCCAAGAGGAGCAAGAACCCACCAGACAGATTGGATGGCCGAGCCCGCGTGGAAAAATCCTCCGCGCGCACCTGCATAAGGGAAGACGACGGTCATCACGAACAGAAGTCCAAGCCAGGCAATGGACGCAATACGAATGCGTTCATCCTTGCGATTTTGCCAAAGTCCAATCAGGATAAAGGGGAACAGAAAGATCCCGCCTTGAGCGGCAAAGGTATTGAGCAGGTTGAACTTCAAAGCCGCGAAGTCCGTGCTGATAATTTTGGGCCAGCCTTGAGCAAGCCAAGCCTGCATCGTCAATTGAGATGCAGGATAAGAGAAAGTCTGATCGTAATTCTTGAGCCACAGCAGATAATTTCCACCGGGGGCGAGGAATGTGCCATAGATGGAATATGTCCGCCAGAACCACGGACCAGCGACGGCCAGGAATCCGCCCAAAGCGAGGAGCAAGTTGATCGAGGCCGCGCCCGGTTTTTTGTCGGAAAGGAAGCGGAAGAAGATGACGAGGAAAGTAATGCCGAGCCAGAGAAGTCCATCACTGCGGGCGAGAGTCAGGAGTCCGGCGAGCAATCCAAGAATAAAATATGAGACCCTTTTGCGGGAGGAGAGGGTCAGGAAATAAAGCGCGCCGAGAAAAAGATACGGCCCATAATTATCCGTAACCGGCATGAAGGGCGCATAATAGATCGAGAAGACAGCCAGCGAACCGGAGATAACAGCCAGCTCACGCCGTTTGGTGAAATCATAAGCCAGCGCAGCAGTGACCACCGGCACGAGTGCGGCCAGAAGCAGAAAGCCCAGGCGTCCGGCGGGATAAGTCGTTTGATGCGTGAGCCACATGCCCGCCGCGGCAATGATCGAGGAAAGCGGCATCCAGTATGTGTGCGAGGGATGCGGCAGGCCTTGCGGATCGTCGAGGTAGTTCCAGAGATACGGCTCAGTGAAACCTTTTCCCTGTGCGAGTTGAACCCCGCCGGAGAAGTAGTAATCGGAATCAAGATAGCCGGGGAAATGCTGGAACTGCGCTATCGCAAAAGACAGCGCAAAACCGAGAAGTGCGAGAGTGAGATAGGTGCGCCAAGTCATGTCGGTGATCAGTAATCAGTAATCAGTGGTCAGTGATCAGTAGTGGTAGAGCGTGAGGCGTGGAGCGTAAAGCACGAAACGTGGAGCGCGGTTAACGGAGGCGGCGGACGTGATCGAGCCAGGTGCGCGGCGGACGCAGGAACCACCAGCGCGTCCAGTATAGACCAGCAATGACAAAGATCGGATAAAAAAGAAAGAGCAAATCCTGCGCGCGCGTACTGCCCAAAACATATGCCCGTGCGAATAGACTCCAGGGAATTATAAAAACAATGAACAAAAGTAATCCT
>JAJYOH010000301.1 GCA_021796315.1 Chloroflexota bacterium | reverse complement strand
CATAAATGACCTCCGAGTCAAACTCGGAGGTCGCGTTGTTTTAAAACTCTGTGTTCTCTGTGCCTTTGTGGTGAAAGTCTCTACCCGTTCTTCTTCTGGAATTCCTTCATGAAATTAACCAGCGCTTGCGAACCTTCAACGGTCATGGCGTTGTAGAGCGAAGCGCGCATCCCGCCGACAGAGCGATGACCCTTGAGTCCGATCAAGTCGTTCTTCTTGGCTTCCTTCGCGAACGTCTCTTCGAGTTCTTCCGAAGGCAGGCGGAACGGAATGTTCATGCGCGAGCGGGCTTCGGGCTTGGCGTGTCCGCGATAGAAACCGCCGCTCTCGTCAATGGCTTTATAAACCAAATCTGCTTTGGTCTTGTTCGTCTTTTCGATGGCAGTCAGTCCGCCTTGTTTCTTGGCCCATTGCAAAACCAATCCCACAATGTAAATGGCAAAGCAGGGAGGTGTGTTGTGCAACGATCCGCTCTCAGCCATGATCTTATAATCGAGCATCACCGGCAGATTGGCCGGAGTCCGAGCGATCATATCGTCGCGGGCGATCACGATGGTCACGCCGGAAGGTCCGGCGTTCTTCTGCGCACCGGCATAGATCAAGGCATATTTGGAAACGTCAATCGGGTGGCTGATAAAATCGGATGAAGCGTCGCACACGAGCGGAACGCCCGCGGGCGGGGTCGGCTCGGTGAAATATTCCACACCGTGAATCGTTTCGTTGGATGTGAAATGCAAGTAGGCGGCTTTCGGATCGAGGTCAAGTTTTTCGGGGAAGCCTTTGAAGCCATCCGCTTCGGTGTTGGCCGCGACATGAGTCGCGCCGAGTTTCTGCGCTTCCTTGACGGCGGTCTTGCTCCAGGTTCCGGTCACAATGTAATCAGCGGAAGCGCCCGCAGCGCGCAGGTTCATCGGGATCATGGAAAATTGCAAATGTGCGCCGCCTTGCAGGAACATCACTTTGTAATTGGCGGGAATGCCGAGCAGTTCGCGCAAGTCCGCTTCGGCGGTTTGGATCACGCTCTCGAACTCCTTCGAGCGGTGACTGATTTCCATCACCGACATGCCCGTGCCTTTGAAATCGAGCAATTCGGCCTGGGCCTGTTGAAGAACTTCCAGCGGCAACGTGCCCGGGCCGGGGTTGAAATTGTAGACGCGCTTGAGATCAGACATGAGTTACTCCTGTAGACAAATTTGAGAACGCGCAAATCGCGCGGCTTCTGTTTTCATTTTATTATATCTGGTCGTCAGGCAATTCGACAGGAACGATTGACACGATTCCAGCCTGATGGATGTCGTTGACAAAGATTTTTCTCGTTGTTAGAATGATTTTCGTGATGACACCAACTTTGCAAACAGGGATTCGACCGTTCAATCGGTTGGGTTCCTGTTATTAATTTACTTCATGATCTGGAGGATCAAATGAAAGTTCTCGTCTGTGACAAAACCGAAAAGGAATTCATCGAACAAATGCGCGCGGCGGGTTTGACCGTTGATGTGCGCGACGATATCACGCCGGAGGAATTGCCTTCGGTTCTTCCCGCTTATGACGGCATGGTCGTTCGTTCGCGGACGAAGGTGCGGCAGCCGTTGATCGATGTTTGTCCAAACCTGAAAGTGATCGTGCGCGGCGGCGTGGGTCTCGACACCATCGATCATGAATATGCAAAATCAAAAGGCATCGCCGTGATGAATACTCCGCTTGCCAGTTCGGCCTCCGTCGCTGAATTGACCCTCGGTTACATGTTCATGCTGGCGCGTTCACTTTACAAAGCCACCGCTTCGATAAAGTCCGAGAAGTGGGACAAGAAAGCTTTCGAGGGTGATGAGATCGGCGGCAAAACGTTGGGCCTGGTTGGCGTTGGCAACATTGGCAGGGAAGTTGCCAAACGCGCCAGCGCGCTGGGTATGACTGTGGTCGCGTACGATCCGTTCGTAAAGGAATTAGCCGGTGTGAAGTTGGTCACGCTCGATGAACTTTTGGCGCAAGCCGATTACATCAGCCTGCATCTGCCGAAGACCAAAGAGTCCGCCAACATGATCGACGTTGCACAGTTCGCAAAGATGAAGAACGGCGTGCGCATCATCAACTGCGCGCGCGGCGGCATCATCGATGAGTCCGCGTTGTATGAAGCTCTGACCAGCGGCAAGGTCGCGGGCGCGGCATTGGATGTTTTCGCCGAGGAACCGCCCACAGATTGGAAACTGCTCAAGCTCGATAATGTGATCGGCTCGCCACATATCGGCGCCGCGACCAAGGAAGCTCAGGCGCGTATCGGCGCAGAAGTGGCCGAGAAGTTGATCGCATTCTCGAAGAAATAACATAATGTCATTGCGAGGAGCCGCTGGTCGAGTAGCCCCGCGTTCTTCGGGGTGTATCGAGACCAAGGCGGCGAAGCAATCCCCTAATTTCAATTGCGAGATTGCTTCGGGGAAAGCGCCCTCGCAATGACGTTTGATTCAATGGAGACTCAATGAAAATTATCAGTGACATTGGTATTCAAATCCCGCAAGTCTATCTTCCCAAACCCGGCACGGACTTGAAAAAATGGGCTGTCATCGCCTGCGACCAATTCACCTCCGAGCCGGAATATTGGCATCAAGTTGAAAAGATCGTCGGCGACGCGCCATCCACATTGAATTTGACTTTCCCTGAAGTGTATCTGGAAAAACCGGGCGAGGCCGAACGCATCAAAAACATTCAGGCCACGATGGAAAAATATTTGGATGCCGGAATCCTTCAGCCGCATAAAGGACTGATTTATGTCGAGCGGACAGTCGCGGGCAAGACCCGCAAAGGCGTCATCCTCGCGCTCGATCTGGAGCATTACGATTACAACAAAGGTTCGACGAGTCTCATTCGCGCGACCGAAGGAACTATTATCGAGCGCCTGCCGCCGCGCATGAAGATCCGCGAAGGCGCGGCGCTGGAATTGCCGCACATTTTGGTTTTGATCGATGATCCCAAGCACACAGTCATCGAACCGTTGAGCGCGGCGAAATCCAAACTTGAAAAACTTTATGATTTTGATTTGATGCTCGATAGCGGACATCTTTCCGGTTATGCAGTCAACGCGGATTTCGAGAATAAAGTTGTCGAGGCCTTGCGCGATCTAGCCAAGCCGGAAACTTTTGCCGCGAAATATGGCATTGGCAAAGATAAACCAGTTTTGCTTTTTGCAATGGGCGATGGCAATCATTCGCTTGCAACTGCCAAAGCCATCTGGGAAAAGAACAAGCCGCAGGTTGGCATGGATCATCCTTCGCGTTACGCGTTGGTTGAAATTGAAAATGTCCATGATGAAGGTTTGGAATTTGAACCCATCCATCGCGTGCTGTTCGGCTTGAAGAAAAATTTGTTGGCGTCGCTTGAAAAAACATTCGGCGCGAATTTTTCGTACAGGGAAGTTGCGAGCGCGGAGGAAATGGTCAAGGTGGTGGATAATGCTGATGGTCAGAAGCAGGCCATCGGTCTGGTGGGAGGCGGAAAAAAATTCGGTGTGGTCGAGATATCGCATCCATCGTCCAACCTGCCGGTCGGCACCGTCCAGGTTTTCCTCGATCCATTCATGAAAGACGGCGGCGCGGAGAAAATTGATTACGTTCACGGCGAAGATGTTGTCGTGCGGCTCGGCAGTCAGCCGAATAACGCCGGGTTTTATCTGCCCGGCATGAGCAAATCCGATTTATTCAAGACGGTCATTCTGGATGGCGCATTGCCGCGCAAAACTTTTTCGATGGGCGAGGCGCGCGCGAAAAGATTTTATATGGAAGCAAGAAAAATTTCGTGATCGGTTTGAAGGTTGGAACGTTTAAATGTTTAAACGTTCCAACGCTTCTGAAAAATCTTCGGGGTAGGGGGCTGTAAAAGAAACTCTTTCGTTTGTGGCCGGATGCGTGAATGTCAATGAATACGCGTGCAAGGCGGGACGCGCGATGAGATTCGATTCTGGCGCGCTGTAAAGGATGTCTCCCAGAAGCGGATGACCCAAAGCGTAGGCATGGACTCTGACCTGGTGCGTGCGCCCCGTCATCAACTGCGCTTCGAGCAGCGCGTGAAGCGGAAAGTCCGTCGCACTTTGCGGATACCGTTTCAGAACCTTGAATCTCGTCTCGGACGGTTTCCCGTTTTTCTCGTCCACCATCGTGCGATGTTTATGCCCGACATTGACCCGCAGCGGATGTTTGGCTATGTGCTCATCCCATTTGGGGTTGCCCTCCGCGATGGCGCGATAAATCTTCCGCGCCTCATGTTTATCGAATTGCATATTGAGTAAACGATGCGCTTCGGCTGTGCGCGCAAAAATCATTACGCCCGATGTGGTTTTATCGAGCCGGTGGACGATAAATATTTTGCCAAATTCTCCCTCGAGCATTTTGACAAGATACGGCGCGTCTTTTTCCCAGCCATCAGGTAGAACAGAAAGCCCGGCGGGTTTGTCAACGATAATGATTTGTGTATCCTGATAAATTACTTTTGTTGGCATATTCAATCTATTGGCAATGCTACAATATTAAAAATGATTTCAATCCACCATGTCGCCGCGAACATGAAAAACCAACAAAAAAACAGGATGGTTAAACTCGGATCGTTTTGTCTTGACAATCTTAAACTTATATTTGGACCCCATAAACTTATTGAATGATTGATTGCAATGCCTATGATTATTCCTATCAAGAAGGCTGGTAGTAAAAATAAGAATGACCAAACAAATGTCCAATCAATCGGAATGCGCCATGCCAATGTCAGAAAAATAGCCCATAGAAAAAGAAATGCCAAGATAAGGATTGGGATGATTTTATATAGGCTTGATTTGTTTTGGCGTGACCAATAAGATAGATAAGCCGAGCCTAATGTAACAAAGAAACTCAAACCTAAGGGAATAAGAAATGCTAACCCATGTAATGTAAAAATCATGCTTTTGATTCTAACATGCTCTTAAGATGTGCTTGACATTAACACTATGTGATGGTTTATTATTGTGGCTAATGAGCAATAACCTGACCCCTTGTTTTAGCTGCGGTGCGCTCGTTCCAAATATGGAAGGACCGTCGCACCGATACATGCTCTCCTCGCCCGGCTGTTGGGCCATTTACGGAACGCTACTGGCGCGCGATTACGGTGTGTATGGTTATCCGGAAGTCCATGGCCTGTCGGTGGACACATACGCCGTTCAGCATCCGGGCAAGCCGAATCGACAGGCGATCCAGTCGGTGGCTGTGCATTTGATCGCCTTGTATTATTTGCTCGAAAAAGGATTGCCCGAGGCTCAAGCGATCAGGATCCGCAGCCGCGCAGCACAATTTAGCGATCAATTTACTTGGCTCGATCCGCCAGCTTCGATGGGAAAGATCACGGTCGTTGACGCGGCCAATGCGGATGGACTCGAAGCATATCAACGCATGGCGCGCGAGTGGGCGCAGTCCGCGTGGGAGGCGTGGTCAGCGTATCACGATCAGATTCGAAAGTGGGCGGCGTTGTAAGCTACCTATTAGGTATTGAACGCCTCTTCATTCTCGCCACGGATTACACTGATTTTCGCGGATTATTTAATGACTCTGGTATGTTGCAGCGAACCTGCACCAAAGTTGAGCAATAAAGCGAGCCGAAGGCCGGTAGCAGCTAGATAGTGCATTGCTTGCGCCTGATGATTTGGGGTAAATCTTGAAACAGCTTTTATTTCAACGATCAACTTGCCATCGACCACCAGGTCCGCGATATATTCTCCAACTAAAACATCCTTGTATGTCACAGGCAGTCGAACCTGTCGCTCGAAAGAAATATTGCGTAACGTTAATTCTCTTTCCAACGCAGATTGATAGACAGCTTCCAAAAAACCGGGACCAAGAATTTTGTGTACTTCCATGGCCGCGCCAATCACGGCGAAAGTTAATTCTTTATAAAGCAACTCAGTCATAAAACCTCCTGAACACAATCAGTGTAAATTCGTGAAATCTGTGGCTAAATCTTTTTCCTGATTTTGCTCATCGCATATTCCGCCAACGCAGTGATCGTCAGACTCGGATTGACACCGGGGTTGGCAGGCATGATCGAGCCGTCAATGACGTACATGCCGGGGTAATTATGAACTTCAAAATTTTCATTGACAACACCTTCTGATGAATCTTTTCCGATGGGTGAGCCGCCTAAAATGTGTGCGGTGGTCGGCAGGCCCAAAAGATTTTCGCCGATCGATCCCAGCGCCACACCATTGGTGCGCTTCGCAAATTCACGCGTCAATTCGTGCGAGCCTTTCACCTGCGCGTGAATCTTGTAGCCAGGTTCCTCCTCCGCCACCATGCCGCGCCGGAAGAGCGTGAAGAGACTGCGTCCCATGCGGAAGCGCATGCGGTTGTCGGCGTGCTGCATCACCAGCAAGATCGTCACGTTGTGTGCCCAGCCTGGCAAGACTAACGCTTTTAAGAAATCCAGCGGATGGGTCAGCGCCCAACCGGCAAAACGCAGCAAGCGCACCGGCACGCTCACATCCGTGTCAATCAGCGGCGCGGCCAGGTAGCGCATCAGCGACGAGCCATCCGGGTAGCGCACCGGCTCCACGCGTGTGATCTCATCGTGGTTGTAGATGGATGAAATCGAAACGCCTTCCGAATAATCGATATCCGATTTTCGCGCGACCGATCCGAGCAGCGCTTCGGAATTTGTCCGCACCATGTCGCCGAGTCGCGGCGAAAGCTTGGGCAATGACTTTTTGACATCCCGCAGATTCAGCAACAGCTTGATCGTTCCCATCACGCCCGCAGACAGGATCACGCGTCTGGCCTGGACCCGCTGCGGGGGCCGATTAAGAAGCGACGTTGAACGCTGATAGGCGATCTCGTATCCTTCCCTCACCCCAACCCCTCTCCCATTGGGAGAGGGACTCAGGGTGAGGGGTTTAATATCGACAACTTCCGCTTCCGAAATAATTCTCGCCCCATTTTTCTCTGCAAAATACAAATAATTTTTTGGCAAAGTATTTTTGGCATTGTACCTGCATCCGACCATGCACCCGCCGCAGTGTTTACATCCCGCACGCGCCGGACCTTGGCCGCCAAAAAACGGATCGGGCACAGTCACGCCTTCTTCGCCGAAATATGCGCCAACATCCGTTGCACGAAAAGTATGACCCATACCGCGCTCATTGGCAAATTGTTTCAACAGTTCATCGGCTTTCCATAATTTTGGATTGCGCGCAACCCCCAGCATTTTCTTCGCCGTTTCATAATGCGGCTTCAAAACT
>JAJYOH010000300.1 GCA_021796315.1 Chloroflexota bacterium | reverse complement strand
CCTGGCCGATTGCGACTCTCTCCATTGACCGAAGCACGCGTGCGTTGAGTTATTTTCTGCCAAAAGAAAATCAACGCATCTATAAAATTCTTTACTGGCTCACCTTTTCATTATTTTATGGACTGATGCTTTTGTTTGTTGCGCCTACTTTTGATAAGTCTTATACAATCCTCGCGCTTTTGCTCTGCGCCATCCTCATTATTTTTCCAACTGACTATCGTCTTGCCTTCCTCGTTTTTGTAGCGGGCGCTGGCCTCGGGTATTTTCTTGAGCTTTGGGGCACAACCCGCGCATGTTGGACTTATTACACCAATCAAACGCCGCCGCTTTTCGCCGTACTGGCGCACGGCATGGCCGCGGTCGCTTTCTGGCGGACGGGGCTGGTGCTGAAAATGATCGGGGCGAGATTCGGCCTGTTGAAGCCTCAGCCGGTCTCAGCAGAAGAAGCGTAAATCGAGGGGAAATCTATATTATTTCTCAGCAAATGAGATCTTTAGCGGATGCCCATCCGTGTTGAATGTCACTATTGACATCTCCATCTACAGGGCATATAATCTCGCCGAAAAATAAACCGACGGTCGGTTTATTAAAAGGACAATATGCCCAGAGTTGTCAAAGAAGATGATTATGCCGCCCGGCGCAATGAGATCCTTGATGTAGCCCGCCAGTTGGTCTACACCAAGGGCTATGAGCAGATGTCCATCCAGGATATTCTGGATGCACTGAAAATCTCGAAGGGAGCTTTTTATCACTACTTCGAATCAAAACCTGCCCTGCTGGAAGCATTGATCGCTCGCCTCGCTGATGAAGCCGAAGCAATGTTCATTCCACTGTTGAATGACCCCACCCTGCCAGCCTTGGAAAAACTGCGCCGTTATTTCAGCTCTGCTGTCCAGTGGAAATCTACACAAAAGGATTATATGTTGGCCTTGTTACGCATCTGGTATTCAGATGAAAACGCCATCACTCGCCAAAAGGTGTTTGCCACCATGCTACAACGTGTAGCTCCCTCTTTTACTCGAGTGATCCAACAAGGCGTCCAAGAAGGAACATTGTGCACTTCTTTCCCCGAACAGGCGACTGAGATGAGTTTGTATCTTATCCTGGGCTTGGGCAATAAATTTGGCGATGTCATTTTAGGAAATGAAGCTGAAAGTCTGAGCGCAGAAGAGAGGTTCCATATCATGCATGAGGCCGTTGCGGCTTATACCGATGCGCTGGAGCGCGTCTTGGGTGCTTCTGCAAGTTCGATGCAATTGATGGACGATGATTCGATCCGAGTCTGGATCGATTAATTCTTTTACTTTCTAAAGGAGAAAAAATGCAACTTTACCTGCGCCTTGCATGGCGCAACATCTGGCGGCATAAACGCCGCACTATCATCATCGTGCTTGCCATGTCATTGACATTGGCATTGATGATGTTCTACGATGGATTAATGAATGGTTTCACTGATGCGATCTATGGCAACGCCGTGAAAGTGTTGGGCGGCAATGTTCAGGTTCACGCTACGGGATATCGTGCACAAGCAAGTTCGACTCCCTTGCTGCCCTTAGCGGATCCACAAGCGGTGATCCAGGCTGCGGAAGCGAATCCGCTGACCCTAGCCGCCACACAACGCATCAACACCGGCGGTCTTGTTACCAGCCGAGAAGGTGCATTTGCGGTGGGTATTACAGGTGTCGAACCGGAAAAAGAATTGTCGGTGAATATTATCGGTCAATATGTCAAGACTGGTCGCAATCTCACCAGTGACGATGCTGACAACATTTTAATTGGCAAAGGTCTCGCGGATGCAATGAACGTGCAAGTCGGCGACCGCATCACGCTGGTGGGCCGTTCCCAGCACGATCAGATGCGCCAACGCACAATGACAGTCATTGGCATTTTCGATTTGGGCATGGCAGATATCGAGAAGCAAACTGTTTACATTTCCCTCGGCGAGGCGCAATCACTTTACGCCCTGCCGGGTCAGTCCACCGAGGTAGCGGTCTTTCTCCAAAAGCTTGGCCAGGAGAATACTGTCATCAATGGTATGAAGTCCGCCCTGCCGTCCAGCTATGAGATCGAATCGTTCGAAGCAAACTATCCCGACCTTGCATCCGCCATCAACACCAAGGGCGGCGTGATGAACATCTTCAGCGTGATCATCATCGCCATTGCGGGCGTTGGCATTCTCAACCTGCTGTTGATGGCAGTCTACGAACGGACGCGTGAAATTGGCGTGCTGGGCGCGATGGGACTGAAGCCACGCCAGATTTCGCTGCTGTTCATTCTCGAAGGGACAATGATCGGGCTGGTGGGCGTTGCAGCAGGAATTGTTCTTGGGTTGGTACTCAATGGAGTCTTGATGCGAGTCGGGCTTGACTTTGGTTCCATGACACAGGCCGCCAGTTACATGGCGTTGGTCAAGGGCAAAGTGTATCCCACGTGGGGTATCGAAAAGTTGTTGATGCGGGCGTCCACAGTCGCGATCATCTCTGCGCTGGCGGCAGTCATCCCAGCCATCGAAGCCGGGCAACGCGAACCTGCCGAAGCTCTGCATTTTGTATGAGGCGCATCATGTTACAAACCTTCAAAATGGCTTTTCGCGATCTTGGCCGCAACCGCCGCCGTAGTTTCTTTTCTGCGTTGGCGGTGGCAGTAGGACTCGCGTTATTAATGCTGATGGCATCTGTCATCAAAGGAGAAATGGGTGGCGCCGTTGAGTCTTCCATACGCCTGCAAAGCGGACACATCCAATTGCGTGCGGCTTCATATGATGAAAACAAATCCAGCCTGAAGTGGGAGGATCTGGTTCAGAATCCAGATCAGATCGCCAGTCAGATCGCTGCGATGAGTCAGGTAAAAGCTGCCACTCCACGTTTGTTCGCGAGTGGATTTCTATCTACCGGTAATGAGTCGACAGGCGTACGAATTTACGGAATCGATCCGGCATCGTCGGCAAACGATCCATACCGCCAAGGTGTTATCAGCGGAAGCTATCTCACTGCCGATGACCGCGAAGGAGTGCTCATCGGCAAGCCGCTCGCAGAAAAACTACACTTGAATGCGGACGATCAAGTTAATCTCTCGGTCAATACCTCCAACGGCGATGTGCAGGAACAGGTCTTTACCGTACGCGGCATCTACACCACAAATACCTATGGTTTCGACAATGCCACCATTTTCCTGCCGCTTGCAAAAGCACAGACGATCACACAGACCGAGAATCATGCCAGCACGATCTTCGTTCTGCTCAAGGACACTTCGCTCACGGATAGTGTTGCTGCTGCGCTGAGCGGATCTGGTTTAAAAGTCTTAACGTGGACGGATATGAACTCGCTGATCGTTGAGACCGAAGCCATGGCGCAGAGTTACATCGGGATCTTCTACATGATCATCCTTGCCATCACCGCTTCGGTGATTATCAATACCTTGATCATGTCAGTCTACGAACGCACGCGCGAGATCGGGATTCTCTCCGCCATCGGGATGAGAGGCGGCCGGATCATGGGATTGTTCCTGGCTGAATCCTCCCTGCTGGCAATTGGCGGTGTGATCATGGGCTTGATCCTTGGCTGGTTCGCCGTCTACCTTTTCAATATTAATGGATTTTATATTGGCAACATGGGCCTGACCGGTATATTGGTCACGGACACGATCTTTGCCAGGTTGACATTGAATGACACGATCAACGTTACCATCATGAGTTTTGTAGTCACGTTGCTGGCCGGTCTTTACCCGGCAGTAATGGCTTCCCGCATGGAACCGGTCGAAGCCCTGCGCGCTGAAAAGTAAACGCGGACTGCGTCCGCGAGGAGAACAACATGGAAGTCGTAAAAATCGAAAATGTCGCTCGTGTATATCAAGTCGGAAAAGTCGAGACGAAGGCGTTACGAGGCGTCAATCTCTCGATTGAGAACGGAGAATTTACCGCGTTGGTAGGGCCCTCCGGCTCGGGTAAGACCACGCTGCTGCAAATGATTGGCTGCCTCGACCAGCCCACATCGGGCCGCGTCATCATTAACAGCAAGGATGTCACCCGACTCAACCGCAACCAGCGCGCCGACATGCGCCGCGGAACCATCGGGTTCATCTTCCAATTCTTTGCGTTGATTCCCACTCTCACTGCGTATGAGAACGTGGAGATGCCACTTCTATTGAACGGATATTCCGCTAAAGAGCGTCGGGAGCGCGTGATGGAATTGCTCCAGGCCGTTGACCTTGCCGATCGCGCCAATAACCGTCCCGATCAATTGAGCGGAGGCCAGCAACAACGTGTGGCGGTCGCGCGTGCGTTGGCGTCCAAGCCAACCCTCATCCTGGCCGATGAACCGACCGCCAATCTCGATACGGCCAATGGTCAGCAAGTCATGGAGATCATGCAAAAACTCAACCAGGAAACAGGCGTCACTTTTGTCTTTGCTACACACGACCCGCGCGTGATCAGATATGCCCGGCGCGTCGTCACTCTCCACGATGGCTTGGTAGAAAAAGAAAGTCTGGTGGAGGCCAAATAGCGTCCCCATGAGAGACCAAATGAAAAAAATATACTGGATCATCATTCCCATTCTTTCGATAGTGCTCACTGCCTGCGGCGGCGCATCCACGCCGACAGCGATTCCCACGATCGTACTGAACACGCAACCGGCCGCGGTCTCGAAAGGCGTTTCCGCCTCCGGACAGGCTGTCCCTGTAGAGAGTGTCCAATTGAGCTTTCCGTTGACTGGCACGGTGAAGACCGTCGAAGTCAAAGCTGGAGATACCGTGACAGCCGGACAGACTCTGGTCACACTCGACACGACTTTGCTTGAAGCACAGGTCAAGCAAGCTCAAGCCAATGTAGATGCCACAAAAACCCAGCTCCAATACCTAATACGCATTGGTACCGATCAGGAACACCTGAAATCCGCTCAGGCCGATATAGACCGCGTTCAAGCCCAACTTGATTCAGCCAAAGCCACGCTGACCGAAGCTACATTGATTGCACCCATGGATGGAACCATCGCATCTGTTGATATTTCTCCTGCTGAAACCGTCACGCCCGGAAAGATCGTAGTCGTTCTCGGCGACCTTTCACATTTTCAAATTGAAACGACTGACTTAAGCGAACGCGATGTCCCAGCAGTGCAGGTTGGACAATCAGCGGATGTCTCCATTCAGGCTTTGAACAAACAACTGACCGGCAAAGTGATTGACGTATCCCGCATTTCGTCCACTGTCGGCGGCGATGTGGTTTATAAAGTAACCATCGCGTTGGATGAACAACCTCAAGGTTTGCGCTGGGGCATGACCACCGATGTAAAAATCGCGACCGGTCAATAGGATCAGGAGACAGCAATGAAACAATTTTACTGGACCAGGCTCACGGCGGGCGTGATATTAAGCATGGCCCTGGCCGGATGTGCGGCCCCAACTCCCGCAGTTCTCCCGACCAGCCTACCGACCATACCTGTTACTACCAGCTCTTCGACTTCCAGCAGCGTGACAGCATCTGCGGTTGTCGCTCCAGCCCAGACATCGCAATTGGGATTCCTACTTTCTGCCCCAGTCAAGGAAGTGGATGTAAAAGAAGGCGATAATGTCAAAACGGGCCAAACCCTGGTTGTATTGAACACCCCCGACCTAAGTCTTTCAGTCGATGCGGCGCAGGCGGCTCTCGTTTCCGCGCAGGCGAAAGCAATTATCCGCAGATATCAGAAGAAAACGACCAACGCAGATGGCAAGGAAGTATATCTCAGTGGCCCGCCTGAACTCCGGCGGATTGCAGATATCCAGGTTGTACAAGCCCAGGCCGCGCTGGAAACTGCCCAAGCGATGCTCGCTCAAGGAACGCTTGTAGCGCCCTATAATGGCGCAGTAGTTTCGCTTAATATCGTACCTGGGCAGCTTGTCCAGGCGGGTCAAGTTGCAGCCGTGATCGGCGACCTGGCGCATTTGCAAATCGAAACCACCGACTTGAGCGAACGTGATATCGCTGGCGTCCAGATCGGTCAGACTGCAGCAATACATATCAAGGCTTTGAATCAGGACTTCATCGGCAAGGTGGTGGCGATTGCCCCAATAGCTACAAAACATGACGCGGATTGGGTCTATAAAGTCACAATTGAGTTTGATAAGCCGCCACAAAATCTGCTTTGGGGCATGAGCGCCGATGTGACCATCCAAACAAAATAAAAAAGTTAAAAAGCTATCACACCCGGATATGTGTGTCCGGACGTTTTGCTTTAATTTGACGTAAAATAAAAAATCCTAGAAAGGAACACCACATGACTCTCCCAACCAAGATCACAGTCATCGGCGCAGGCTCGGCCTCGTTCGGCGAGAACACACTCTCGGCCATCATGCACTCGAAGAAATTGCGCGGCTCCACGCTGGCGCTGGTGGACAGAAACGCTGACAGCCTGGATATCGTTCATCGGCTGGCAAACCGCCTCAACGTCGAGTGGGATGCGGAGTTCACCATCAGCGCGCACACTCATCATCAAGACGCACTCGACGGCGCGCAGTTCGTCGTATCGGCCATTGAGGTTGGTCCGCGCGAAGAATTATGGCGCATGGATTTTGAACTCACACAAAAGCACGGACTTCGCCAACCTTATGGTGAGAACGGCGGCCCCGGTGGATTCGCGCACGCAGCGCGCAACGTTCAGCCTGTGCTCGAGATAGCGCGTGATATGGAACAAGCCTGCCCCGATGCGTGGTTCATCAATTTCACAAACCCAATGGTGCGCATTTGTGATCTTGTTAATCGCCACACAAAAATAAAAGCGGTTGGCCTATGCCATCAAATTCTGATCGGCTATTGTTTCGTTGGCATGGTACTCGGCAAAGAACTCGGCATTGAAGTGCCTGAAGGTATTACTGGAATGCAGGCTGACACTACTGGGCGCCCTCTGCGCCAGCAAGTCGTTCATCAGACTCTTCCTCTTGTTGACATTCGCGCCGCCGGAACGAATCACTTCACTTGGATTCTCTCCATTCGTGACCAACGCACCGGCGATGACCTTTATCCACTTTTCCGCGAGCGCTTCGCTTCTTTCGACCCGAAATTTGAGCCGCTCACGAGAGACGTTTTCAACGCCTTTGGCTTGTTCCCCGTTCCCGGCGATACACACTTGTGCGAATACCTGCCCTGGGTTTCCGACCCGGTAACCAAGCCCTGGGAGAAATATGACATCAAACTCTACGATTGGGACCTGTTCGCCAACCTGCGCGACCTCAGCCTCGACCGCTTAAATGAAATGGCAAACGGAAAGGTTAGCATTGATTCCCTGCTCGACACTGATTCTGAAGGTGCGCTG
>JAJYOH010000299.1:5591-7295 GCA_021796315.1 Chloroflexota bacterium | reverse complement strand
CAGCGCGCACGATTGAAAATGCCGAATCACCGTTGAGCAAGCCGGTGTGGACCTGGATATTTGCAGAGCCTGTGCGCAAAAGGATCGAATTCTGTTCAGGAGGCTCTGTGTATGGAAAATCATCCAGCAACCAGTGCAGTCTGTAATGATGGATATGCTTTGCAGTGAGATGGTCCACGACCAGCCAGCGTTCATCGTTCAACATCAGGACGGTGCGTTTATGTTCCACAGGATCCGTCAGGCGGTGATAGCCATCATGTTCGCCCCGCCAGCGGCTTGAATTTTGTTCGAGTAAATGACCATTCGCCCAGTTGATCCAGGTAAATCGACTGATATGGGTCATTTGGTCAACGGAGTCAACTGTCACCGTGTTATGAACCGCTGTGCGGGACAGCCCATTCTGCCAGATTCCTGGTCCGCTGTATAAATAAGTACCTGCATCACAAGCGATGTTATGACCGCGCCACCACAAGTCCACATGCAGTTGATCGGCATGTGAAGGCCGCGCTTGAAAATTCACGCAGCGGATGACGGCCATACTCTGCGAACTGTGCAAGGTATACACACCGCCTTGCGCGAAATTTTGGTTTACTTGCGGATGCGCGTCTTCCATGAGCGCGTCCAGCGCCTGTCCGCCGCACAACCAAAAAAGGTCTTCATCCCAGGGGCCTTTTTCAAAGAGACGTTTGCCGTGCAGCAGGTAATGTCCCAATTGCAAAACGGGGCGGTAATCGGTGAAGTCGCAGGTGTTGAGCGGCAAAACCAGCGCGCCATCAATCGAACCGAATTGCGGCATCAGCCCAGTCTGCAGTTCAGTGAGTTGATATAAAAAATGGATGGAAGCATCCAGCGCACGATAAAGCATTTCGGAAAAGCGTTGATTGTTCAACTGGGCCAGGCGAACGGCATAAAAATAAACATGCAAAACAAAGCGATGGTAGTTGAGTGAATACATCGAGTAACTACCGTCCGTAAAAATTTGATGGCCGGCTTCTTGTTCCAGTAACCTGCGTCCGAGCGAAAAATATTTTTCGCTATCTTTCAATTCAGGGAAGAGCAGGCCGATCATCCACAAGCCCAGCGCCTCCGTGATGGCATGATTGCCGCGGGTGGAAATGGCGTAGTCAATGTTTTGGATAATCCGTTTTGCAAGGGCGGCGATCATGGCCGTCAAATAAGCGACGCGTTGCGGTGTGGTCCCACGCGCGTGCGAGAATCCGTGCAACCCAAAACACCAGGCCATCACGCGCAGTCCCGCCTCCTGACCATCCTTCCAGTTGGCTCCCGTATTCGGAGGGTTATTCTTCGCCCAATCTTCGATCAAAGTCCAAAACGCTTCGGCATAACGTTCATCTGCGCGCTGAGCATAAGCGCGTACGAGTGTATATACACAACCAAATCGGCTGGCTTCCCAAACATATTTAATGTCGCAGGCGCCAAAGTCTGGAATTTGTGACCAGTGTTTTTTTGAATCGAGTCTGACATTTGTACTTGGATCCAAATGCCAATCAGGCGGAAAGCCGATCTGATAATCAGTGTGTTCAAAATACTTGAACCCGCCTGCCAGGATCTTTTCCGCGGCCTGCACTGCAAGTTCGGGATTCCATGGAACATCTTGCGGCAGCGGATCCATTTTTTGGAAAAAGAAGGCAGGGACATTTTGCTCGTGCCATTTGACATGGGATTCCGCGTCTTTCGGGACCT
>JAJYOH010000299.1:0-5581 GCA_021796315.1 Chloroflexota bacterium | reverse complement strand
CCAGCTTTCGAGCGGCTTTTCCTCCCAGCTGTAAGCCGGCATTTGCCAGCGAAGGATTCCCGTGCGGATTCGTAATGCGTAGCCTGCGCGAAATAACAGCCACTGCCACCCGAATTGGCGATAGAGGAAAATGAGAGTGCGGAGTTTGGAAATCATTTGGGGGTTTTCACATTTATTTTCGCCACAGACACGTCCTGGTTAAACGATAAAAACGTACTGTTGCATCTTGAAAACTGAATAAAATGATTTTCTGCGGCTGAACTTTTTCACAATTTGTTGCACTACCTGGTCAATGGCTTTTGTGGAATGCGTTTGCGCTTGTCAATCGTCGGGAATTTACAACTTTGTGACTTTATGCCCGGACAATTTATTCCTCCAGCAGAAATTCCAGATAACGATCTGTCATCCTATTCAAGCCCAGCGATTTTTCAGCCTGGGCGCGCGCGGCCGCCTGAAAACGCGGACGGTTGAGTAAAATTTCGGCGGCGGCATCGGCCAGCCCGGAAATATCCGGCTTATCCAATTTCCACGGATCGCCGCCGTATGGCGCGAGCCGGCCTGCATCGCCAACGACAAGTTCGTTCAACGCGCCGGTATCGAAAGCCGCGACGGGCAATCCGCACGCAAGCGCCTCGATGACGGAATTGGGACAAGCCGCGTTGAGGTCGGCGGAAAAAAGCAAATGTGCGGAGCGGTCGATCTCCGGGATTTGTTCGTGCGCCACAGCGCCTTCCCAAAGGATTGGAATATGCGCCCGCGCTAGAACGCGCGCGGCATGTTCGTCGGTAATTTTTCCGACCACCATCAATTCCATCGGGAAGCTGTATTTTTCCGCCAGCGTTTCAGCCAACGCAATGGCGTGGTCGAGTCCCATGTCGTAGCCGCCGCCGAGATTGCCCTCGACGACCAGCAAACGATAATGATCGAGGGAAGCCCCGCCAGCGTCGTGCGGCGAATAAGTATCCAAATCAACGCCGTTGTGGATGATCGTAAAAGGCGCACGCGGCTTGCCGTACCAATCTTCCCACCAACGATGAGAAAATTCGCTCTGATACAAAATGTGCGTCGCAACCTGTGCGCGGATAAAAGACAAAACAAAATTGCCATATTCGGCGCGCATGAAATGGCGAATGCCGGTATTGCGTTTGCGATGGATCCAATTGACGCCATCGAGCCGCTGGACGATGCGTACGCCGCGCCTGCGGGCGCGTACCAACGGCGCAATATTTTTCGTCCCGGCGATGACCAGGATCGCGTCCGGGGAATCCTCCGGATCATGTGTGACATTAACTCCGCGTGCTTTCAGCCCGGCTTCAAATTTATTTCGGAACGAAGCCCCGCCCCCGATGCCGTCCACTGTGGGAACAATGCAAATCTTCGGCATACTTAAACTTTCGGCCAATCGAGCAACAGGACTTCCGCCAGCAGGCGCGCGTTGACGTTGGCGTCCATGCGCCGCAAAGTTTTTCCCAGATCCGATACCACGCGCCTCACCTCGGACAACGAAACGCGTCCCGCTAATAATTCGATTTCCTGCGCCCGATCCGCATTCGCGATCGGCGTGGACGCGCCGCCCACGCGCAGTAAAACGTCGCGCCAGAATGAAATCCAAACCATCAGTGCGCGGCGCATGGCGTCCTTATCTTTGGCGAGTTTCTCGGCATAGGAAAATTTGTCCACGCGCGAAGCGGGCAGCAGAATCTGCAGATCGGCGAGTTTTTCATCACGAAATTCCAACGCGGACGGATCCTGCATCAGCCGCAGTGCATAACCAGGACGTCCGCCGCTGATGTGCGCGATCAGCCGCGCGGCTTCTGCGGTCGCGCCTTTTTCTTTCAGGAAAGCGCCGGCGACTTTCACCGGTACAGGCCGCAGGCGTAAAACTTCGCAGCGCGAAAGGATGGTCGGTAAAACCGCTTCGGGATTATCGGCAGTCAAAATCAAAACGGCATATGATGGCGCTTCTTCCAAAACTTTGAGCAAAGCGTTCGCAGCATTATCGTTGGCTTCTTGAAAGCGCAAAAAAATCGCCACGCGATATTTGGATTGATATGGCTTGAGAGTCAGCGAACGGCGCGCCTCGCGCACTTGCTCCACTTTCAACGTTCCGCCTTCGGACTCGGCCTGGATAATGGTCAGGTCGGGATGCCCCATGGCTTCGATCTGTTTGCAGTCGCGGCATTTTCCACAGGGTGCGCCCGGCTCGGTGGTCTGTGTACAGTTCAAGGCTTGGGCGAAGCGCAAAGCCAAAGTCCGCCGCCCAACGCCCGGAGGTCCCGCGAAAAGATACGCATGACGCGCTGTGTCGTGCGCTACGTGTTGTCGCAGCATGTCCACAGCCCATTCGTGTCCAAGAAGGTTCCAGTTTTCAGTCATCGAGTATCAAGTATCAGGTGTCAGGTATCAAGTGTCAAGAAAAAATTATTCCTGGCCCAACCTCAAGCGCAAATAAGATTCATAGCGCGCGGGAAAAATTTTCCCAGCCTTCAACGCAGCCAACACTGCGCAACCGGGTTCGTGTGTATGCGAGCAATCGCTGAATTGACATTCGGGCACCAACGGCGCGAGTTCCGGGAAATATGCGTCCATCTCTTCGGGCTGCGTGTCCCACAACGCCAATGATTTCCATCCGGGCGTGTCGGCCACGTAGCCGCCATCTTTGAGCGGAAACAATTGACGCACAACGGTTGTATGTTTGCCTTTGTTCATCGCGGCGCTGATTTCGTTTACGGCTAATCCCAGTCCGGGTTGGATCGAGTTCAACAAACTTGATTTGCCCGCGCCGCTCGGTCCGGCCAGGACCGAGATTTTATTTTTCAATGCATCGTGCAATTCATCAACGCCAATATTTTTTTCTGCCGACGTGTAAATCACGCGATAACCAAGCGTTTTATACATTCCAAAAATTTCACGCGCATCTTTTACAAGATCAGATTTATTCGCAACAATGATTGGCGGGATCTTTTGTTTTTCGGCGATAACCAGAAAACGGTCGAGCATTTTTAATTTTGGATTCGGATTCGCGCAGGCGAAGACGAACATGGCCTGATCGGCGTTCGCCAGCAAAATTTGCTGGTAGACACCCTGAGGCCGCGGGTCGAGCCGGACGATGGCCTGCTTTCGTTCCTCGACCTCTTCTATCACCCCCGACCCATCCGCCATAATCGTGATGCGGACGTGGTCGCCGAGTGCTGCAATATCGCCGGCAGCGCGGCCCTGTTTCAATCGTCCGCGCAACTGGCAAACAATCAGGCCCAATCCGGTTTCAACGGTGAAGAAACCGGATTGGGCCTTGACGATCAAACCTGAGCGAATTGATTCCGCCACGAATTCCGTTTACGGTCTTGGCGTCTTGGTCGGGATGCCGCCAAGCGGTGTGGGCGTATAGAGCGGCGCGCCGAAGCCGGATGAAAACCACGGACGAGCCTCGGGTTTGCCGTAATAATAGGATTCGACCATGGCTCTAAAGATCGGCGCGGCCCAATCGGAACCTTCGCCTTGATTCTCCAACACAACGGCGATTGCAATATCGGGCAAATTGGCAGTCTGCACGGCCGCTGTATATCCTGCAAACCAGGCATGGGAATTGCCGTTACCGGATTCGGCTGTGCCGGTCTTCCCGTAAACGGGAATATTCAACCCGATGAAACGATAGTATGCCGTTCCAAGCGGATCGTGAATAACGCTCCACATCGCATTTTGAAGCGTCTGGAGATTGTCCGGGCGCAGGGGCAGAGTGCCGGTCGCTTCGGGCTTGAATAGGTTAATCGGATCGCCCTGGACGGGAACGACCTTCTCGATCAGTTGAGGCCGGTACAAGGTCCCGCCGTTGCCGATGGCGGCGATCAAGTGCGCCACTTGAAGAGGAGTCACCGTCACAGTTCCCTGACCGATGGCCTGATTGGTCGCATCGATCTCATTGGTCGGAACAACGATATTTCCGGAGGCTTCGGGCACAACCTCGATACCGGTCGGAGCGCCGAGTCCGAACGAGCGCGCCATATTGGCAATGTCAGCTGCGCGATTGTTGTTATATAGGTCCAGGCCGATGTGCCAGAAATATGGATTGCAGGAGCGCATCAAGCCTTCGGGCAAAGTCAGCAGGCCGGATGGTTTGCTATCTGATGTATCACACTGCTTGCCTGCCGCAAGCCTGTCCTGACAATGCTGCCAGGTCCAGTCATGCAGGACGGGGCCGCCATATTTCTGTAATTCGGAAAAATCATACTGGCAGGAGTAGGTTGTTTGAGGCAGATACAATCCGCTTTCCAGCGCGGCCGAGAAGGTAACAACTTTGAAGACCGAGCCAAGCGGCAATTCACCCTGCGTAGCGCGATTAACCAGCGGCTTATCCTGGCTATTGAGCAAGTCGTTGAGTAGATAGCCGTTGTTGAAATTATTAGGATCGAAGAGGTTTGGGTCATAGCCGGGCGAGGAGGCCATTGCCAGCACGCGGCCGGTATCGCGTTCGAGGACAACTATCGCGCCTTTGAAGCCCCGCAGGGCGGTTTGCGCATTTTCCTGCAGGCTTTGATCAATCGTCAAATAGACCGAGTCGGCAGGCTGGGGCTGGGTTTCGCCAAGCTTGGAAACAAGGTTGCCATTGGGGTCAACCACCCAAAGCGTGCCGCCATGCCTGCCTGCCAAATAAGGCTCCATGGATTTCTCTATCCCGGTCTGGCCAATCCTCTCGTCGCCGCGATAGCCTTTGCGACGGTATTCATCCACTTGTGCGGGGTTGATGAGTTGCATGTAACCGACCACCTGTGGTGCGATGCCCTGATTAAAATACACGCGCGAGGTATAAGGATTAACAGTAAGTCCGCTGGATCCCAGATTCAAAACGCCCTTGACTTCGCTGGCGGCGGCATCGCAAATGGCAACATACCAATCCGGCCCGGCGTTGGCGTATTTCGCCTGGATTGCATCCGGGCTGATGCCGCATAGCGTTGACAGTTCGCTGACCAGAGTCCCTTCGGATTTTGGAGTCAAATTGCCGGGGGTGATTCCCAACGCGTACGCGTCAGATTGGCCGACGATGGGCAGGCCGTTGCGGTCGTAGATGTTGCCGCGGGCTGGAATTTGGTAATCCATTTTCAGGACGTTGCCGCCCGCCAGTTCGGGCAGGATCAGGCTCTGGTCCCAATTGAGGCGCCATTGACCAACTTCCAAACTGAAGTGCGCGATCATGTCGCGTTGAATATCTCCCACCAGGGCGGTGTGATAAATGATTCGAAATCCAACCTGCGCGCTGTCCGGACTAAGCGCTTCGGTCAGGATCTCGTAGTCCAAACTTCCGGCGCTCATGGTGTTGAGCGCGTCGTTGTAGTCCTTGCTGAATCCATCCTGCGTCACCACGGCTTGACTTTTCTTCGATAGCAAGCCATACATCGTGGTGTAATCGCCATTCTTGAGCGCTTCCAGGAAGTTGCGCATGGGCTGTTCAGCATCCGGCGCGTGCGTGATGCCGACCGACGCGGTGGGCAGAGGCGTTTTGGTTGGGAAAATCGAAAAACCCGGCTGAGGCGTGCCATTGACCGTTGTCGGTGCGCAAGCGGCCAGCAAAACGAGCATCAGGATC
>JAJYOH010000298.1 GCA_021796315.1 Chloroflexota bacterium | reverse complement strand
TGCAGGGCCGGGAGGCCCTGGGATCTGCCGCCGGAAAAATCACCATCATAGACAGCAATTCCATAGCCATGGCTATGGGTTTTCAAATCCTGAATGCCGCACGCGCTGCAGAAGATGGAGCCAGTGTGGCCGATTGCAAAGCGTTGGTGGAAAAAGCCCGGGATCACACCGGAGTCTATTTCGCGGTGGACACTCTTGAATTCCTGCACCGAGGCGGACGCATCGGCGGCGGACAACGATTTATCGGCTCGGCGCTTAATCTCAAACCCATTCTGGCGGTCAAGGATGGAAGAGTCGAAGCCGAAGATCGGGTCCGCACCAAGAGCAAAGCTTTGGATCGCGTGCTTGAGTTAGTTGTTGCAGATGTTAAGGGGCAATCCAATGTTCATATTGCCGCACTGCATGCCAGTGCCGAGCTGGAAGCGCGCGCGTTGCTTGAAAAAGCCACCAGGGAATTCAATGCGGTTGAAAGCGTAATGTCTTCAGTTAGCCCGGTGGTTGGTACACATGCCGGGCCGGGAACGGTCGGCCTGGCCTTCATGGCTGGCATGTAATAATTTTCCTCTCCCGTTTGGGAGAGGAATTTTTTATACGGGTATAATTCAAGTATGAAACATCCAGACCCTCTGGTGATCGGCATCGCGGGCGGATCCGGTTCCGGTAAAACCACTGTCGTACAAGAAATCCTTAATCGCGTTGGCGCAGATCGAATCGCTTTTCTGCAACAAGATTCTTATTACAAGGATTTAAGCAAACTGCCTCAGGCTCAACACACTGATATTAATTTCGATCATCCTGACGCGCTTGAAACCGAATTGCTGATTCAACATATCGTTTCGCTGCGCGGCGGCAAGCCGGTTGAGGCGCCGATCTACGATTTCTCGACTGACAGACGCACCGATAAAACTTTTACAGTTTCACCGCATCGTGTGGTTTTAGTCGAAGGGATTTTGATCTTTACAGAGGCTGCCCTGCGCGAACTCTTTGACATAAAGATTTTCGTGGACACTGATTCGGACTTGCGCTTCATCCGCCGCCTGCAACGCGACATCACCGAACGTGGGCGCACAACCGAATCGGTCATCGAGCAATACCTGGCTACTGTCCGCCCGATGCATCTCGAGTTTGTCGAACCATCCAAGCGCTATGCCGATGTCATCATCCCCCAGGGCGGATTCAACACCGCCGCGTTGGACATGGTCGTGGCGCGGATCGATGCGTTGTTAAAATAATTTCGTAAACATACAAGGAGAGAACATGGCAAAGCAATGGAATACCCCGCCAGCAATGGTTATCGACCCGAAGAAAAAATATAAGGCTCGCATGGAAACCGAGAAAGGCACAATGGTCATCGAGCTTTTTGCGGACAAAGCGCCAAAGACAGTCAATAATTTTGTCTTTTTATCGCGCGAAGGATTCTATGAAGGCATTATCTTCCATCGTGTGATCGCAGATTTCATGGTGCAGGGCGGCGACCCAACTGGTCGAGGCTCCGGCGGTCCCGGTTACAAATTTGCGGATGAATTCCACCCGAGCCTCAAACACACCAAGGGCGGACTGCTCTCGATGGCGAATGCCGGTCCGGGCACGAATGGTTCGCAGTTCTTCATCACGCATGTCGCCACTCCGTGGCTTGACAATAAACATAGCATCTTCGGGCAGGTTGTTGACGGCATGGATGTGCTCATGTCCATCCCGCCGCGCGATCCAATGCGCCCTGAATATCCGGGCGTCAAAATTCTGAAAGTAACCATTGAAGAATCAGCTTGAACTGAAAGCAAAGCGTAAACGCGTAAAGCGCAAAAGTGGAGGCCGGGGCGCCGAAGGAAAAACTGCGCCTCCCGAATCGGAGTTGGCGAAGATCGAGAAAGTTGAACAAGCCAACATTTGGACAAACATTCTGCGCGTCCTTGCTTTGCTGGCGGTCATCGGTGTCACGATCTATATTTACAGCATTCGTGACCATGTCAAGGATTTTGCCGAGTACGGATATCCAGGCATATTCCTGATCACATTGTTGGCAAATGCAACCGTCTTTCTTCCTGCGCCCGGCGTAGCGGTTGTGTTTGCGATGGGCAGTATCTTTAATCCGCTTGGCATTGCTCTTGCAGCCGGGACAGGTGGCGCTCTAGGTGAGGTTACTGGCTACCTCGCCGGGTTTAGCGGACAAGCTGTCGTTGAGAAAACGGATTTATTTAACCGCATCCAGCCCTGGGTCGGGAAATATGGCGGCTGGGCCATCCTGGTTTTCTCCGCCATTCCCAATCCATTCTTCGACATTGCCGGGATGGCTGCTGGCGTCTCGAAAATGTCACTCTGGAAATTTTTGCTCTTTTGCTGGGTCGGTCAGGTCATCAAAATGGCGATGTTTGCGTACGCAGGGCTATATTCAATTAACTGGTTGACAAATCTATTTGCAAGGTAGGAGAATATCATGGTTGATTATAAAAAAGTTGACGCTTATCTTGAAAAGAATCTTGACAAGAGCATTGCTGAGTTATCCAAATTAGTTGCACAGCCAAGCGTCGGCGCCCAGAATTTAGGGATGAAGGAATGCGCGGCGCTGGTCGGCGGGATGCTCAAGGCGCGTGGATTCAAGGTCGAGATCATGGACACCGAAGGCGCGCCGGTTGTCTTTGCGGAACGCAAGGGCAAATCGGATAAGACTCTGTTGATCTACAACCATTACGATGTCCAGCCGCCGGAGCCGCTGGAGTTATGGGAAACGCCTCCATTCGAACCCAGCCTGCGCGATGGCAAACTTTATGGTCGCGGCGTCAGCGATGACAAGGGACATATCACGTCGCGCCTCTTCGCGATTGACGCGTTGCTCGATGAACAAGGCGAGCTTCCGTGCAATATCAAATTTATTATCGAAGGCGAAGAGGAAACCAGCAGCGTCCATCTTTATGATTACATTTTGAAGAACAAGGATCGCTTGAAAGCCGATGCCTGCATGTGGGAATTCGGCGGCGTGGACTCGCACGAAACGCCGATACAATATCTCGGCCTGCGCGGCATTTGTTATGTTGAGCTAAGTGTCGAGACGGCCAATCGGGATGTCCATTCTGGATTGGGCGGTTCGATCTTCCCGAATGCGGCGTGGCGACTCGTTTGGGCTTTGTCCACGCTGAAAGGCGAAGACGAGCGGATTCTGATTCCCGGCTTTTATGACGGAATCCAGCCGCCGTCGGCGCGTGACCGGGAACTTATGTCTGCCTTGCCCGAAGTCGCGGATGAATACAAGTCCATGTACGGCATCAAGAAATTTATCAAGGGCCTGACGGGTGGCGTGGATTTGCGCGTCGAGGAAGTTTTCACGCCGACTTGTACCATCTGCGGATTGACTTCCGGCTATCAAGGCCCCGGTTCGAAAACGGTTTTGCCTGCGCGCGCATCTGCCAAAGTTGACTTCCGCCTCGTGATCGGACAAGACCCGAAAGACATCCGCCAGAAACTTCGCGCTCATCTGGACGCACAGGGGTTTAGCGATGTGTTGATCACCGACCTTGGCGGCGATGCGGCCGCGCGCACTTCCCCGGATGACCCGTTCATTCAATTGGTCGCCAGGTCTGCTGAAGAAGTTTATGAAATGCCCATGCAGCTTGTGCCAATGACCGGCGGATCGGGACCAAGTCATCCGTTCGTGCATGACCTGGGCCTGCCCGTTGCGACTGGCGGTATCGGCCATCCTGAAACACGCGCTCATGCCCCCAATGAAAATGTGCGAATTGATTTATATCTAAAACATGCGCGGCACATGGCGCGCATTATCAATGAATTTTCAAAATAAAACTTGCGAAGTACAAAATAATAAAAAGTCCGGGCTGCCAGCCTGGACTTTTTATTGCCAGTCGAAAAATTACTATTTTTGAGTCTTCTCGATCTTGGCCCACGAGTCGCGCAGACCAACCGTCAGATTGAAGACAGGCTTATCGGACGCAGTGTCGATGTCGGTGCAGAAATATCCCTGGCGTTCGAATTGGAAACGGTCGCCCGCTTTCGGCGCGGAAAGAGACGGTTCCACATATCCATTGAGAATTTCCAAAGATTTCGGATTGATACATCCAAGGAATCCCTCTTCGCCTTCCTCGGGATTTTCTTTTGTAAATAGCCGATCATACATGCGAACCTCGGCTGGCTTGGCGTGCGCCGCAGAAACCCAATGGATTGTGGATTTGACCTTGCGTCCGTCGGGCGCGTCGCCGCCTTTCGTGGCTGGATCGTAAGTTGCGTGGACTTCGACAACTTCGCCCGCATCATTCTTGACGACGTGTGTGCACTTGATGAAATATGCGTATCGCAAGCGGACTTCGTTGCCGGGAAAGAGACGATAATATTTGGGCGGCGGCGTTTCGCGGAAATCATCCTGCTCGATGTAAAGGATTTTGGAGAACGGGATTTTGCGCGTGCCTGCGTTCGGGTCTTCGGGATTATTGACCGCATCCATCTCCTCGGTTTGATTTTCTGGATAATTATCGATCACAACTTTGAGTGGATGCAGCACAGCCATGCGGCGCAGCGCGTGTTTGTTTAAATCTTCGCGCACGCAAGACTCGAGCAACGCCACATCGCTGACACTGTAATTTTTTGCCACGCCAACACGCGTGATGAAATCGAGAATCGCTTCGGCGGTGTAGCCGCGTCGGCGCATGGCGCGCAACGTTGGCATACGCGGATCATCCCAACCGCTGACATGTTTCTCTTCAACCAGGCGACGCAATTTGCGCTTGCTCATGACTGTGTAAGTCATGTTCAAACGCGCGAATTCAATTTGGCGCGGCTTCCACACGCCGAGTTGTTCGGGAAACCACTCGTAAAGCGGGCGGTGGTTTTCGTACTCGAGCGAGCACAGCGAATGGGTGATGCCTTCCATCGAGTCGTTTTGTCCGTGCGCCCAATCGTACATCGGGTAGATTTTCCACTTGCTTCCCGTGCGATGATGGGCTGGTTCATGGATGATGCGATACATGGCCGGGTCGCGCATGTTGATGTTGGGATGCGTCATGTCGATTTTGGCGCGCAGGATGCGTGATCCATCGGGAAATTCACCGTTCTTCATGCGTTCGAGCAGATCCAAATTTTCTTCCGCGCTTCGATCACGGAACGGGGAATTTTTTCCAGGCTCGGTGAGTGTGCCGCGATTGGCGCTGACTTCTTCGGGGCTTTGGTCGTCCACGTAGGCTTTGCCCATCTTGATAAGTTTCACTGCCCACGAATAAAGCTCGTCAAAATAATCCGACGCATACGTGACCTTGACCCATTGAATGCCCAGCCAGCGCGCATCGTCTTCGATGGCTTCCACGTATTCAGTTTCTTCCTTCGCCGGGTTGGTGTCATCGAAACGCAGGATCAACTCGCCGTTATTTTCCTTTGCGATCAAATAATCGATCATAAAAGCTTTGACGTGGCCGATGTGTAAATATCCGTTCGGCTCGGGCGGCAGGCGCGTGCGGACGTAGTTGAAGCGTCCGTTTTTTAAATCTTCTGCGACAGCTTCGCGAATAAAATCGGTTGGCTTGTTTTCTTCAGGGCTCATGGATGAATGTACCTTTGCATGATTGCGGATATAAAACCGCTTCTTTTTTCGACCTTCAAACGGATCCGTTTCGGGAACTTTTTCGCATCCGACGGAGTTATCCATTTGCGCCGCCAATTATAACTGCTTTATAATTTTGCCATGCAAAAGGAGCTAATCGATGGCCGAAGATAACGAATCCAAAACTGATTTTGTCGGAACCTATTTCGAGCGTGACGCCGTCTTGCGTCTTGTAAATATTGTGAAAACCCTGTCGTGGGTTTTACTCGGCATTTATGTGGTGACAACTGTTTTTTCGTTTGCACAGTTCGTCCCACAATTTTCCAGCGGCCTTTTCTTTGATAAAGGCATGTCGGGTTGGAATGTGCTGAATCTTTTCACGCCATATCTGGTCCAGCCTTTGCCCGGTATCTTCTATTTCATTGTGTTGCAAATGGCTTCGTCCGCCTTGCTGATTTTCCTTGACATGGAAGATAACACCCGCCGGGCTGCTCGCAAATAACCATTTCACCACAACGGCACGAAGATCGCAAAAGACCCCGTGACTCTCTGCGCCGCCCGCAGGGCAGGTGTGTTTCCGTGGTGAATCTTTTTTTCGTCTGCTTGTTGAATATTGCTTGCGCTATTCAGTCGTGCGTGCTAAAATATCGCCCGCTGGATTTATTGAGGAGTCGTCCAACGGCAGGACACTACACTCTGGATGTAGGTATCTTGGTTCGAATCCAGGCTCCTCAGCTAAGAGACCTTTGGTAAAGGTCTCTTTTATTTGCGCGAAACCAGAGCTTGCAAACTTGCCGATAAAACATTCACCGCTTTTTGATAATCTTCCAAACTGATATGTTCGTTTGGCGTGTGATCCAAACTTGAATCTCCGGGACCATAAACTACAGCCGGACATTTCCAAACCGGCGCGACGATGTTCAGATCGGCTGTTCCCGTTTTATAGACGAAGCGCGGCTCTCCGCCCTGTGAGCGGATTCCGTTTAAGAAAGCCCTCACCAGCGGATTATTTTTCCCGCAATCCCACGCCGGGATTGCGAATCCCGTTGGCTCAATCAAGACCCTAAAGGTCTCCGAGACCTTTAGGATCTCATTTAACATTCGATACCAATCCTGCGGCGACACATTCACCGGCAAACGGACTCCGACTTTCAATCGCGCCCGCTGTTCGAATCCATCTTGTTCGGATTCCATTCCGCGCAAAGTCAATAACAATTTGTCAAATACTTTAGGTTTATCGGCATTGAACGAATCTGCATATTCTTTGACTTTCAACCACACATTAACTGCCGCTTCGGCTGCTGTAATTTCTCCACTCGCAGTATGCGCCTGTTCGAGCTTGACTGTGATGTTTGCCCACGCGCTTCCTTTATACCCAAGCGCGACTCGATCCCATTGATTCGGTTCACCAATGATCGCAAAATCCGGCTTGTATTGGTCAACGACAAATCGCGCGCCTTCCGAATCGCGCTCCTCTTCCACTGCGCCGATGACAATAAATTGCCAACCATCCTTTGCTCCGACTTTTGCAACCGCGTCCGTAAAACACGCCAGCGGACCTTTTGCATCCACAGAGCCGCGCCCGTACAGCAATTTCCCTCTCCCCGTAGGAGAGGGGTTAGGGGTGAGGGTGACTTTGATTTCTCCCGGCACGGTATCAATGTGACCGAGTAAAACAATTTGCTTGGATCCTTGTCCCATCACGCCGACCGCATTGCCAGCTTTGTCAACAAACGCGTCGTTATATCCTAGTGACTTCATGCGCGCCCAT
>JAJYOH010000297.1 GCA_021796315.1 Chloroflexota bacterium | reverse complement strand
TGCTGGCCTTTTGGCGTGACCTGTTCGTTTCGTTCGGGATGCTGGCCGGACTTTTGCTTTTCAGCCGCAAACGATTCCATCTTGAGAAACCACACTGGCCGTTCATCTTATTCTACGGCCTGACACTGGCGATCTTCAATTCGATGTGGACGTTTTCCGTGCAATATAACGGCGCGGCGGTAGCGACCGTGCTGGCCTTTAGTTCGCCAGCCATGACCGCCATCCTGAGTCGCTTGATTTTCAAGGAACAGTTCAATGGCATCAAGATCTTTTCCATCCTATTGAGTCTATGCGGGACAATTCTCGTCTCCGGCGCAATTGATCCCTCGGCCTGGAAACTGAACCCGGCGGGAATCATCTTCGGACTGCTGACCGGTTTATTCTTCGCTTTCTACAACCTCGAGGGCAAACAGGCCGCGGACCAGGCCATCGACACATGGACGGCTCTCCTTTACAGCTTTTGCGCGGCGGCGATCTTCTTATTTTTCTTCAACATCGGCGCCAACACCTTTGCCGGGAAATTTGCGCTGACAGATTTGATGTGGCTGGGGGATTCGGTCAGCGGCTGGGGCATTCTTTTCTTCCTCGGCATCGCGCCGACTTTGGGCGGGTTCGGGTTTTACACATTGAGTCTTCGTTACCTCCCGCCGACGGTCGCCAATCTTATCGCCACGCTTGAACCCGCGCTGACTGCCATCTGGGCCTACTTCTTCCTGAGTGAAATACTGACCGGCATTCAATTGTTCGGCAGCCTGCTTCTTTTCGCAGGAGTCATTTTGTTGCGCGCCGCTGAAGGACCCGCTGTAGAAGCGGTCATGACCTAGGTTCTTAACATGTCGTCATGCATGAAGTCTTTGGCCTAAACGACAATATACGCAGGCGCGAGTCATTCATTCTTCAACGACACACGCCCCGGTTTCAAGCCCGACGCATCGAAGGAAGCGTGGGAACGCATGTTGGGTTTCTTCAACGAACATCTCGTCAAAGTCCGAACTTGAACACCGTTCAAGGGTGATTTTCATTGTAGAATTGACGGGGAAGGCAAATCACATGGCTGTCAACCCGCGCTGCTTTCTCCTATCCCTCGTTATTGCCGCGCTTACGCTCGTGGTGATTGCCTGCGCTGTTCTTGGCGCGACTCCTGATCTCACCAGCGCATTCGTCAGCGCACCTACTGCTACGCATGCGCTTAACTGGTCGCTGGCAAAAATTGCCAAGCCGTCCTACACAGCCTCCCCCCACCCAATTCTTCCTTCAACTCCAATCGACACACCCACGGCTGCGCCAACTCCTATTAATACGCCGTCAGCGCTTGTCATGACGATTGTGGAGGATGCCGCCATCCCAACTCTAATTCCGTCAGCCATGACAAACCCGACGGAGATTGATTCGGGAGCAAAGCACATCCTCATCAGCATCTCTGAACAGCACTTATACGCGTATGAGAATGGCAAACTTGTCAACAGCTTTATGGCCTCAACCGGCATGGGCAACTCGACGCGCATCGGCACATTCAGCGTGCTCGACAAAATCCCCAATGCTTATGGTGCGACCTGGAATATCTGGATGCCGGACTGGCTGGGCATTTACTGGGCTGGGGTTTTGGAGAACGGCATTCATGCCTTGCCCATCCTGCCGGGCGGCGCTCGGCTTTGGGCAGGCTATCTCGGCACGCCAATCTCATTTGGATGCGTGGTGCTCGGCGTCAACGATGCCTATTGGCTATACAACTGGGCAGATATTGGAACACCCGTAGAGATTCGCCGGTAATTCACAACTTCATCGATCCTTCAATGTTATAAACGCTGCAGATATGACCAACATCCTCGTCATCGGAAGCCTCAATGCAGACCTCGTGGTGCGCGCCCCGCGTTTTCCCGCGCCGGGCGAAACCATTCGAGGTGAAGACCTCGTAACAGTTCCAGGCGGCAAAGGCGCAAATCAGGCTGTTGCCGCGGCTCGCCTGGGCGCAGACGTTGCCATGATCGGTCGCGTGGGCGCAGACTCTTTCGGCGCCAGCCTCGTCGAGAATCTAAAACAAAATCACGTGGACGCAACGCACGTTACGCGCGACATGTCTGCCGCCACCGGCACAGCCGTCATCGTGGTGGACTCGCATGGGCAAAACAGCATTGTCCTTTCGCCGGGCGCGAACGCAAAGGTCAAACCTGCGGATGTGGAACCCGCTTCCTTCTCCGACGTCAAGCTGCTCCTGCTTCAATTAGAGATTCCTACTGAGACGGTTTTGCACGCCGCCCGACTCGCCAAAGAAAGCGGATTGGGCGTCCTGCTGAATCCCGCACCGGCGCGCGAACTCCCCGATGAATTATTATCGAACGCCGACTACCTGCTCCCCAACGAAACTGAGCTGAGTCTGCTGGCGGGAAAATCCGTCAGCGATGTGAGAAGCGCTGAAGCGGCCGCCCGCTCACTGGTCAGGCGTGAGGCGCAGATTGTCATCGTCACGCTCAGCGCGAACGGCGCGTTGATTGTCGGCAAAGACAAATCGAAACACATTCCATCCTTCACAGTCAATGTGGTGGACACAACTGCGGCGGGCGACGCGTTCATCGGCGGATTCGCGGTTGCATTGTTGAATGGCAAATCACTCGAAGATGCCGTACAATATGCCTGCGCGTGCGGCGCGTTGGCCGTGACCAAATTCGGCGCGCAGCCTTCATTGCCAACCAAACAAGAGGTTGAAGAATTTCTGAAGAAATGAACCGCGACTTGCAGGGGCGAGGCGTTGCCTCGCCCCTACACATAACATGGAACCCAAACGCATTCTCTTCGACACCGACCCAGGCATTGACGATTCGCTCGCCATTCTGCTCGCGCTGGCTTCGCCCGAATTGAAGGTCGAGGGCATCAGCGTCGTGCATGGCAACTGCTCCGTGGATCAGGCGCTGACCAACGCACTCTCTGTTCTTGAACTTGCAAAGGCAAACCATATCCCAGTTGCGCGCGGCTTTGAACTGCCGCTTGTCCAGCCATCGCTGCTCGCGCCAGAGACGCACGGCAACACAGGCATTGGTTACGCCCAGCTTCCCGCTCCGAAAACTAAAGCTGTCAATCAACACAGCGTTGACTTTTTGATCGAGAAGATCATGTCCGCGCCGAATGAGATTACGCTGGTTTGTATCGGCCCGCTGACCAACGTCGCGGTCGCGATCCGAAAAGAGCCGCGCATCATCAAAGCCGTCAAAGATGTGATCATCATGGGCGGCGCGATCCGGCATCAGGGCAACACCACGCCGCAGGCTGAGTTCAACGTTTACGTTGACCCGCACGCCGCGCACATCGTTTATCACAGCGGCATGCCCATCACGCTGGTGCCGCTGGATGTGACTTACGAATGTATTCTGACTCCCGACAATGTGAAGCATCTGCAAAAAATAAATTCGCCCATCCCGAAATTCGTCGTCGACTCGACACGCTTCTACATGGAATTCCATAATGAATATCAAAAGATCGCGGGCTGTGTCATCAACGATCCGCTGGCGCTGGCCTTGACATTTGCCCCTGAACTGTGCAATTATGAGGGACATTTCGTGGATGTGGATATTTCCGGCGGAGTTTCAATGGGCAATACCTTCGCCGATTTTTATAAAATGACGAAGAGACCCGCCAACATGAAGGTCGCGCTGGGCGTCCGTGCGCGGGATTTTATCGATTTATTTATGGAACGTGTCGGCAGGTTAAGCAGAACGATTTCAGCATAGGAGGTGCCCGCAGAAAACACCCCACACACCGCTTTATTGAAAAGATACCGTCCAACTTATAAAAGGAGAGTGCAACATGAAATTGATTGAAAGCATCAAGAAAGATTTCAGTACCATCACGTGGGTGCTCATGGTTGTTGCCATTGCCATTAACGTGGTCATGGGCGAGATCGTCGTCCTGCTCAAGCTGCCGATTTATTTGGATTCGATCGGCACCGTGCTGGTGGCAGTTACTTGTGGTCCATGGGCCGGCGCGTTGACCGGCGCCCTCTCGAACACCATCTGGGGCCTCTTGATCGATCCGAATGCCCTGCCCTGGTGGCCGGTTGCCATGTTCATCGGCTTTGTAGCCGGGTGGTGCGCGATTGGCGGCCTCTTCAAGAATTGGTGGAAGGCTGTCATCACAGGCTTCCTGGTGGCGCTGACCGCCGCGACCGTTTCGACGCCGATCGCAGTCTACATCTATGGCGGCATCACAGCCAGCGGTTCTTCATTCATCACGGCTTATCTGCTCCAGACGGGACAAGGCGTGGTGCAGGCTGTCTTCAGCACCAACTTCCTGGTCGAACCAGTGGACAAGATCTCGACCTCCTTGTTGGCCTTCGCAATCATCCAGGGTCTTTCGACTCGCTTCCTGGCGCGCTTTCCACGCTCGGAAAATGTTGAAGTCGACAAGAGCGCTGGCCGCATACAGGTCATCACCGCCATCGGCATCGTGATCGTGCTCGTCCTGATCGCAGCCTTTGTGTTGACACAGATACTTGCTAAATAATCGTTAATCAGGCCTCCCTTCCTTAAATTACAGGGGGGAGGCCAACTTCAGATGCACGAACGGCTTTCCTTTTACGTCAAACGCGATAGCTTTCTCCATCGTCTTAATCCATTGACCAAGTTGACGCTGGCCTTCGGATTAATTTTCATTGCATTTTTCAGCCCCTGGTATTGGGCGCCTCAGATATTATTTCTAATTGCCATTATCCCTCTTAGCATTCTTGGAAAAGTTCATCGCGAATATTTCGGCGCGGCACTTAGGCTGATCCTGCCCGCAGCAGGATTTCTCTTCTTAATGCAGGCCTTCTTCCAGCCCATTGGCACAAAAGCAATTTTCAAATTCTGGTTTTTGGATATTACCCAAGAGAGCCTGATGTTTGCCTTCACCAACGCCTCGCGCATTTTCGTGATGGTTTCTTCATTTACAATTCTTCTACTCGCCACTCACCCCAGCGATTTGATGAGTGACCTGACCCGCCGCGGTCTGCCCAGCCAGTTTGCATACGTCATTATTTCAACCATCCAGATCATCCCGCAAATGCAAGCCAAAGCCCAGACCATCATCGCCGCCCAACGCTCGCGTGGGTTGGACACACAGGGCAGTTACCTCAAACGCATCAGCGCACTCGTGCCGCTGGTTGGGCCGCTGGTGTTTGGATCGTTAGTCGAAGTGGAAGAGCGCGCCATCGCCATCGAAGCGCGCGGCTTCACCTCCACGCGGACAAAGACCTTTCTGCGCGAAATCATAGATACCAGACTCGATAAAATCCTGCGCTGGTTCATCATCATCCTCGTCATCGTCACGCTTGCGGCCCGCATATGGCTATCGTAAATCTCCTCAACGTAACCTACAAATATCCGCTGACGCAGACTCCCGCGCTGGATAATATCAGCCTGCAGGTCAACGAAGGTGAATTCGTCGCCATCATCGGCCCGAACGGCGCGGGCAAGTCCACGCTGTGTTACACGCTGGCCGGGTTTATCCCGCATTTTTTCAAAGGCGAGCTCGAGGGCCAAGTTGAAGTCGCGGGTGTTGACCTAAAATCATCTGCCCTCAATGAATGGGTGCGAAATGTCGGGCTTGTTTTTCAGAATCCATTCAACCAAATCAGCGGCGCGAAATACACGGTCTTCGAAGAGATCGCGTTTGGATTGGAAAATCAGGGCGTGCCGCGCGACGAAATGAATCAGCGCGTCGAAGAAACCCTGACCATGACCGGCATCCGCGATTTGGCCGACCGCTCGCCCTATTCTTTATCCGGCGGACAACAGCAACGCGTCGCGCTGACCTCGATCCTGGTCATGCAGCCGAAAGTGCTGGTGCTCGACGAGCCGACCTCGCAAATGGACCCGATCGGCACGCGCGATGTCTTCGGCGTGATCCGGCAGATGGCCGCACGCGGTATGACCGTCATCATGGCTGAACATAAAATGGAATGGATCGCCGAGTTCGCAGACCGTGTGGTGGCTCTCAAAGACGGCAAGATTTTATTGCAAGGCCCGCCTTCCGATGTGCTGACATCTCGTTTGCTTTCGGAAAATGGCTTCGGGATTTCGCGTTATACGTCGACTGCGCGTGAAGCTTTAAAATACGATCTGTGGCCCCGGCATCTGCGTTTACCGATCACGTTGCAGGAAGCCGTGGATGGATTTGACCTCACCCCCTGCCCCCCTCCCAAAGAGAGAGGGAAGCGATAACGATGAAAATCGAAATCAAGGATTTGCATTACACATACCCCGGCGGGGTGGAAGCCCTGCGCGGTATTTCGATGACCATTGATCCCGGCGAGCAAGTCGCCATGGTCGGGCAGAACGGTTCCGGGAAAACAACTCTCGTCAAGCATCTGAATGGGTTGTTGCAACCCACTTCCGGGTGTGTGCTGATCGGTGATTGGAACACAAAGAAAGTCGCAGTGGCAAAACTCGCGGCGCGCGTTGGCTACGTCTTCCAGAATCCCGATGAGCAATTGTTCTCGAGCAATGTCGGTATTGAAGTTGCCTTCGGGCCGCGCAATTTGGGTTATTCTGCCGAAAAAATAGACGCGCTTGTAAAAGACGCGCTGGCTCTGACCGAATTAAGCGACAGGACCGGAACCAACCCTTACGACCTGTCCCCCACCTGGCGCAAGATGGTTGCGCTGGCCTCCATCATTTCGATGGATACGGACATCCTTATTTTTGATGAACCAACCACCGGGCAGGATGCGTTGAGTGTGGCGCGCATTGCGCACGTTGTGGCGGAACTAAAGAAGCGCGGCAAGACCGTCATCACCATTACGCACGACATTGATTTCTGCGCGGAGAATTTCGAACGGGTGGTTGCGCTTTCCAAGGGACAGGTTTTGCTGGATGGTCCGGCCAGCGAAGTTTTGGGGAAGAGCGATGTGCTGGCGCAAACTTACGTTGACCCGCCGCAACTCACCCGCCTCGGCAAACAATTAGGGTTGAAGAAAACGGTGCGAAATCAGGAAGAATTTTTAGCGGCGTTGAAAAAATAAATTTTGTAGGGGCGGATCGCGATCCGCCCCTACTTTTTATAAACGGCCAGTTCTTCATATCCTGAATCTTCCGCAAATTCACGTTTATAAATCACATCATCGAAACGATCTCGAAATGGCCTTCATACTCAGTATAAAATTCGCGGTTGGCAAGGTGAAGTGTGGCGTGAGTGAGGCTTCCAACCGAGGAAAGCACGCAACCCGCCGCGATTTTCTTTTGAGCCACAAAAAATTCAATCTCATTAAATAAATCCTGTCCGGGTTTCAAACAAAAAGAATCAGTCTGCATAATGAACTCCTCAGGAAATAATTATAAAAGTGAAGTGCG
>JAJYOH010000296.1 GCA_021796315.1 Chloroflexota bacterium | reverse complement strand
AGCGGCCTGAGAACATTTTGGAGGAACTCATGAAAAAACAAGCTGCGGCGTTGATCGCCGCGATTTTGATGACAGTCAGCGTGGGGGCCGCCATGCTTGCCATCGGCGGAGCAGCATTCTTCAACCCGAACGGCACGGCCGCTTCGAATTCCCCAACGCAGGCGGCTTCCGTCTCGCAGACTTCAAATACGAGTGCGAACGCGGACCAGACGCAAATCCAGCAGTTGCAGGGATTGGTCGCGCAATATCAGCAGCGGGATCAGCAGTACCAGCAGCGCGAGCAGCAATACCAGCAGCAGATCCAGCAGGCCGCTTCGCAGGTGCAGCAGGTTCAGACGCTGCTCACCGCATTGCAGCAAAATGGAATCATCACGGTGACCAGCGATGGCCGCATCTTCATCAATAGGTAACGCGAGGCAAAAATGAAATTCTTCAAACTTGGACTGCGGATATGGATCGCCGTCACCAGCGTTGGCACTTTCATGACCGGATGGATCATGATCGCCCATTCGCCCAAGCCGGCGCAGCCATCGTCTTCGTCAAGCGTTTCGGCCGCGCCACTCCCGACCCTGGCTCCGCTGGCACCGTTGAACTTCTCGAATAACAGCGCGGGGCAGAGCCAGAGTTTTTCGATCCAGCCGGCCCCGGCACAGGCTCCCGTCCAGAATCTCTTTTCGCAGCCATCGTTCAGAACCAGCGGTTCTTAGGATCGTTCGATCATCAATTGGAATAAAAGACTGAAAGGAATGCTGATGAATTCAGGCACACCCGTCGCGAACAAATCGGGCAATCCCGGGTTACAAGCCATCAGGATGGCTGCCGCTGTGATGCTCGTGGGATTCATATTCATTGCCATGTTGGGAGTGATTTGGTTCACACAGACAGCGACGGGCGCATCCATTGCCCAAGACGTCCAATCGCTGTTCGCCATGGACAGCGTCCAAGCCTGGTGGTATATCACCCGCGCGTCCGGGTTGACATCTTATTTCATCCTGTGGCTTTCGATGGTGTGGGGCATGGCCATCTCGACCAAATTTTTTCATCCGACAGTCGAAGGCGCGCAATCGTACGACTTTCATGAATTTCTCTCGCTGCTGGGATTGGGCTTTGTGGCTCTGCACATTACCGTCCTGATGTTCGACCAGTTCCTGCCGTTCTCGATCTGGCAAATCCTCATTCCGTTTACGGACAGCTACCGTCCGTTCTGGGTTGGACTCGGCATTATCGGCGCTTATATCTTCCTGCTCGTCACGGTGACGTTTTACATGCGGAGGATCCTCGGCTCGAAGGCATTCAGAAGCATCCACATGTTGAGCATCGCCGGATATTTGGGCGCGACCCTGCACGGACTCTTCGCCGGGACCGATTCGGCTTTGCCCGTGACCCGCATCATCTATGTCGGGACTTTTCTCGTCGTCCTCTTCTTTACCGGTTACTGGATCGTGATGGGAATGATTTCGAAACGCGAGCAGGCCGCGGCAGTCGAACGCGCCGCGCTGGCCCGGCGGCAGGCCCAGCGCATGAAATTCAATCAAAGATAAAAAACTCCGCGGCAGTTTCCCCCTTCTCCGCAGGCTCCCAACTTTGTTTGGGAGCTTGTTTTTTATAAGTGGGTCACGCTTACGAAGTCCAGCTTATTGACATTCCTATAAATTGGTTGATGTCATCCTGAGCCGAAGCCCTGAACGTAGTGAAGGGTCTCGAGTCCGAAATACGAGACTCTTCGGTCGCACACTTGCCCTGCGTGCAAGTGCAGGGAAGTGCGCTCCCTCAGAGTGACATCCCTTAACTGACTTTTGTAAACATCAATAGGCTTGATTTTCCCGCTTTTGCACAGGAATTTCGATCCGTTGGGAGTTCGTGTGATTCAGTGCACAGGTTCCGCGGACGACACGGGTCAGCATGGATCTCTTGTTTCTTTTCCATGAAATCCGCGTACAAAAACAGTTTCAACATGGCGATTCCCGGAGAACCGGAATTTCATAGATAAGGTGCCAAGCAACTGGTGTTAGAATTTGCCCCCGATGAATGACACAGGAAATACACGTTCTTTTTTCGCGCCGCGCTGGTTTCTCGTTACCACATTGGTCATTTTGTTTGGTCTTGGGCTTGCGATCCGCCTTTACGATCTGACGAACCTGCCGCTTGATTTTCATCCCACACGGCAATTGCTCAGCGCGCTCAAGGCGCGCGGGATGTATTATCAGACTGCGCCCGGTGTTCCCGACTGGCAGCGGCAAATGGCTTTGCAGCAATGGCGGACGCGTGCCGAGGTCGAGCCGGAAGCGGTCGAGCATCTGGCGGCATTCACCTATCAATTCACGGGCGAACATCTTTGGGTGGCGCGGATTTACTCATCGCTGTTCTGGATCATCGGCGGGATTTTTCTTTTTCTCCTGATACGGGATTTGATCTCCGCGGATGGTGCAGTGATCGCAACCGCTTATTATCTTTTCTTTCCTTATGCGATCATTGCCAGCCGCGCCTTCCAGCCCGATCCATTCATGGTGATGTTGATCATCGCTTTTTGGTGGGCATTCCATTTTTGGATTTCCCTCACCTCTGTCCCCTCTCCCACTGGGAGAGGGGTTGGGGTGAGGGGCTGGCTCTTCGCGATCCTCGCGGGACTTTTGGGCGGGTTCGCCATCTTCATAAAGTTCTATGCCGTCTTTTTTGTGGCTGGTGCGGCGCTTGGCGAATTATTGGGACGTTACAAGCCGCGCGACTTGATCCGCAACATACAACTCTGGCTGATTGTTGTGCTGGGAGCCTTGCCGGGCGCGGCCTATCTTTTCTATGGGATTGTCCTGAACGGTTTCCTCGGCAGGCAATTCAGCGGACGGTTTATCCCAAGCCTGTTATTGAGTCCAATCAATTATGTTGATTGGGCGGTCAAAGCGAACATGGCCGCGGGCGGGGCGGCGATCATGCTCGGATTGCTGGGCCTCTTTCTCGTCCGCGAAAGAAGCGTGCGGAGTCTCTTGATCGGGTTGTGGGCCGCATACATTTTGTTTGGTCTGTATTTCGATTATCACATCGCCACGCATGACTATTACCAGGAGCCTTTCATTCCATTAGTCGCCCTTTCGCTCGCGCCTGTCGCGGACTGGCTGATGTCGCGCCTCGCTGAAATGACAGCCGCGCGCTGGACGCGCGTTGCCGCATCGTTTGTCCTGTTATATGGTGTGCTGGCAACGGTTTGGGATGTTCGCAGCCAATTGAAGGCTGTGGATTACCGTCCGCAGGCCGCGATGTGGGCGGAGATCGGTGCGATCTTCGATCACGGTTCGGGTGTTGTCGCGTTGACGCAGGATTACGGCGGCAGGCTGGCCTATTGGGGCTGGCAGAACGCGATCATCTGGCCGAACTCCGGCGACATTGATTATCACGATGTGCGCGGCGCATCCTTCAAATTCAGCCAGACGTTCCGCAACCTGACCCAGGGCAAACATTACTTTCTCGTAACCGACTTTGCCGAACTGGAACGCCAGCCTCAACTCCAACAGCAACTCGCCGGGTTTTCGGTGTATCAACAAGGGGACGGCTTCGTCATCTACGATCTGACCAGACCGGTAACTCATTGAGAAAAATAGATCAGAATGATTAAACCGAAAACCGGCAGGGCAAAATCCATTCTCTTGAATGCTGTATCAGGTATGGGAATCACCGCACTGGCTGCTGCATTGGTCAGCTTTGCTTACCTTGGGACCTTTACTCGTTACCTGGCTGATGATTATTGTGAGACTATGCTGGCAAATGGCAGCTCCATTATCCATGCGTTGATCGTCCGGTATCAAACTGTCTCAGACCGTTACTCCAACATCCTGTTCGATACATTGACCGAATTTATCTTCCCGCGCCAAATTCAGATCGTGCCCGTGGTTATGATCATCTTATGGGCTGTTGCGCTGATCTGGCTTGTTCGCGAGATCAAACTTTTCACAAACCTGCAATGGTCTTTTGTCGTTGATGCGTTTCTCGGCGCTGCATTATCGTTCTTTTCCATTCTGGAGGCGCCGAATCGCTTTCAGACGATCTATTGGCGTTCGGCCATGGCAACGCATTTCGCCCCGCTCGTTTATCTGGCGGCTCTCAGCGCTTTTGTCTTGCTGCAACTCCGAAAGTTGGATGGGCGGCGGCTGCCAGTTTGGATGGGGCCGTTACTAATGATGCTGGCCTTTATTGGCGGTGGTTTTTCAGAACCGCCGGATGCCATGTTGATCGTCTTTTCTGCTCTGACGCTGGCTGCAATTGTATTTTTTGAAAAAGGTTCGCGACGGCAGGCGGCGATTTCGGTCGTTGCCTGGATTCTAGTCGGCGGCTTGTTGGCATTATCAGTGATGGCGCTCGCGCCGGGGAACTCGCTTCGTCTTGGTCGTCCGACTCCGGGATTTGTGACTCTCGTATCTCGCACCTTGCTGTACGTTGTACAGTTCATCGGGAATTCCTTTGTTACCCTGCCCGTTCCTTCTCTGCTTTCCGTTGTCATGCCTTTCCTTTTGTTTTATTATTTATTTCAGGACCATCCTCTGCTCTTATCGAACGGCAGGCAGAAACTATTGACGATTATGCTGGCAACTCCTGTTTTAATGTACATTTTGATTGCGGCGAGCTTCGCGCCCAGTGTCTATGGACAGTCATTCCCTGAAGAACGCGCCCGTTTCTGCGGTCAGTTGATGTTGATTTCTTCCTTGATGGTGGAAGGAGCCTGCCTAGGCGTGGCTGCGGCACAAATCAAAGTACGCTGGCGGTTTGCAGCAGGCTGCCTGGCTCTGGGATTGCTGGCTTTTACTTCTGCCTATTATCCATTGCGCGCAACAGGCAATGTGTTAAAAGAGTCGCTGCCGTATTACAGTCAATGGGCATCCAAATGGGATAGCCGGCAGTTGCAGATTTTCGCCGATAAAGCGCAGGGCAAAAAGGATATCGTCATTCCTCAACTCCCTGGCATTGAACGCGTGAAGGAACTCGATACAAGCGCAAGCTACTGGATCAATCGCTGTGCCGCTCAATTCTACGGGGTAAACTCCATCAGCGCGCCGCAGATGGGAAATCCGTAAGATGGATGATCTCAACTTGCGCCCGATTCTTGTGACTGGCGCACACCGTACCGGCACAACGTGGGTTGGGAAGATGCTTGCGGCAAATCCACAGACGGCCTATATCAGCGAGCCGCTGAATGTTCTGCATCGTCCCGGGGTTTTGCGCGCGAAGGTTCAATATTGGTATATGTATCTTTGCAATGAAAACGAAGATTGTTATCTGAGCTCATTTCGTCAATTGCTGGATTTTCGGTATCATTTGCTGGATGAAGTCAAATCGCTTCGCTCGCGCAAAGACTTTATGCGCATGGGGCGCGATCTCGATATTTTCCTGCGCGGGCGAATCTTTCATCAGCGCGCTTTGTTGAAGGATCCATTCGCGGTTTTTTCCCTGCCCTGGTTTGCTGGCGGCTTGAATTGCGAGATCGTTGTTACGGTGCGCCATCCGGCGGCATTTGCCAGCAGCCTCAAGCGACTCAACTGGCCGTTTGATTTTTCCGATCTTTGGAATCAACCTTTGCTGATGCGCGATCATTTGGAACCTTACCGGAAGGAAATGCAGTCCATCGCGAAAGACGACATTATCGGGCAGGCTGCTTTGTTGTGGACGATGATCTATCGCGTCGTTCATTCGACCCTTGAGCGGATTCCGTCTATTCGAGTCGTACGCCACGAGGACCTTTCGCTCAATCCTGCCGCGGGCTATCGAAAATTGTATGGCGAATTAGGTCTGGACTTTACCCCGCGCGTCGAGCGGACCATTCTCGACTCCAGCAATTCCGGGAATCCGGCCGAGCTATCGCGCGGGAAGGTTCATTCGGTCAAACTCGACAGCCGCGCCAACCTCGAGAATTGGAAACGCCGCCTCTCGCCCGAAGAGATCGCCCGCGTCCGCCGCGTGACGGAAGAGGTCGCGCATCTTTATTATCCCGAAGTGAGTTGGACTTGAACGCGTCGATCCCTCTGGTCTCTATTGTCACGCCATCGTTCAATCAGGCGCGCTTTTTGGAAGCCACGATTCGATCCGTGCTTGCCCAGGATTATCCGCGCATCGAATACATCGTCGTGGACGGCGGCTCGACCGATGGCAGCGTGGAGATCGTAAAAAAGTATGCGGGCAGACTCGCCTGGTGGATCAGCGAACCGGATAAGGGTCAGACCGACGCGCTCAACAAAGGCTTCGCCCGCGCCGAAGGAGAAATCTTTGCCTGGCTGAATTCAGATGACACCTATCAATCGAATGCGGTTTCGTCCGCTGTAAAATTTTTATCGGATCATCCCGAAGCGGGACTTGTCTATGGCAGCGCAAATTTCATCAACGAGGCTGGTGATGTCATCGGCAGATTTGCCTCGGCGCAGACTGATTTGCGCCGCCTGAAACAGGGATATGTTCACATTCCCCAGCAGGCTTCGTTCTTTCGCGGCGATTTGTGGCGCGCCGTCGGCCCGCTCGATCCATCGTTTTATTTTGCGATGGATTACGATTTGTGGGTGCGCATCGCGCGGCGTTCGCAGGTAAAATACGTTCCGCAGACATGGGCCAACTTCCGGCTGCACACGGCTGGCAAAACCATTTATGCGGACGACCGCTGCTGGCCGGAAATGGTGCGCGTCCATTATCGCGACGGCGGCAGTTTCTTTTCGATGATCGTGGCAAAGTATTACCTCCGCAAGATCGTCGCGCCGTTTTGGAACTGGCGGCGGCGCAGGCAATTCAATATCGAAAAGGCTTGAATGCAAATATTCGGTGAATGTGCAGAGGGAGATACCCTCTCGCTCCACGAAGCGCATGTTCGTGAAAATTCGTGAACGTGAATTCTCGGCAAGAAGAATAGGCCATCATGAAATTTATCTTTTCTCCTCCGTCCTCCGACGATCTCATTCGTTTATTGAAAGCGTGGCGTTTCTGGCTGCTGGGCGCCGTCGTTGGCGCATTGATCGGCGCGGCAGTTTACTACATCGCGCCGCCGCCGTATCGCGCCCGCGCCACGGTCAACGTTGACTTTCACCTCGAACAAGCCTGGCCGCAGAACTCGACCAACGAACAGTTTTATTATCTCGAACGCGAGACGCGCAAACTGGAAGAGATTGCGATGTCTGATTCGGTTTTGAACGCGGTGGTCTCGCAAGTCGGCGGCGTGACCGTTCAACAATTGCGTGCGCAGGAGCTGCAATTGAGCCAGCCGGGAAACGGCGGCTGGCATTTTTATGCAGATGACTCCAACGCGCAAAAAGCCGAGGCGTTGGCATCTGCCTGGGCGCAGGCGTTCGCACAAAACGTTCAAACACAGATGACCGA
>JAJYOH010000017.1 GCA_021796315.1 Chloroflexota bacterium | reverse complement strand
GATCGGCACCTGGTACTCGTACTCGAGCGGATCAAGGCTTATGGCGCAACAGTAATCCGCGCGCCTTCCGAAATGGGAGGCGGATGGATCGCGACACTCGCCGACCCGGATGGCAACTACTTTCAATTGGTAACTCCGATGCCGTAGCAGAAGGAGACATCCATGACAAAAGTCGTTTTGGGAATGACCATATCGCTGGACGGATTCGTCAACGACCGGAACGGAAGCCTGGAGCGCCTCTATTCCGACCTTTCTGATTGGCTGGACACTGAACTGGGAAAGGAATCGCTTCAAACTACCGGCGCGGTGGTCATGGGCTGGAATTCCTTCGACATGGCAGAGGATCCGGATTGGCCGCTCGAGTACGAGTACCAGGTGCCGATCTTTGTCCTCACCCATCACCCTCCGCAACAACAGCCGAAGGAGACTCGTGAGCTGACCTTCACCTTCGTGACGGATGGCATCGTCAGCGCCATCGAACAAGCCAAAGCCGCCGCCAGGGGCAGGGACGTGAACGTCATTGGACCCGCAAGCACAGCGGGGCAATGCCTGCAAGCGGGTCTCGTTGACGAAGTGCACGTTGACGTCATGCCGGTGCTTCTCGGCGGCGGCCTGCGCGCATTTGGCGATATCGGCATCGAACAGTTGCAACTGGAACGCATCAAAGTCGTGGAGCTTCCCAGCGGAAGGACTCACCTTCGGTTTCGCGTTGTAAAGTAATGCACAAAGGAGAACGATATGAAAAAGCTTTTTTCGTTTAACATGATAACGCTCGATGGTTTCTTTGAAGGATCGTCGAAGTGGGACTTGAGTTGGCACAACGTGGACGGTGAATTCAATGAATTTGCCATCGCTCAACTTAATGAGATCGGCACGCTTCTTTTCGGACGTGTGACCTACGAGGGCATGGCAAGTTACTGGTCCTCGCCTGACGCTTTAAAGGACGATCCAATTGTTGCCGGGCTGATGAATCGTATTCCCAAGATTGTCTTTTCAAAGACGCTGGCAAAGGCCGAATGGGAGAATACAAAATTAGTCGGAGATAATGTCGTCGAAGAGATATCGAGGCTGAAAAAACAATCAGACAAAGATGTCGCTCTTTTTGGTAGCGCCAGCTTGATGTCCGAGTTGATGCGGATGGATTTGATCGACGAGCATCGCGTGATGGTCAATCCCGTAATTCTGGGAAGCGGTACTCCATTATTTCAAACAAAAGACAAATTGCTGTTGAAACTTTTGAAGACAAAAACATTTAACAATGGAAATGTTTTGCTATATTACGCGCCGAAGGAATGAGGAACCATGAAACAGGAAAATGATCTTCCGAAATTATCTGCGCCAGCACATCGCGCTCTCGCCGGCGCAGGGATACAGCGTCTCGAGCAGTTGACCAACTTTACCGAAAAAGAGATCAAGCAACTGCACGGCATTGGGCCAAACGCGCTTGAACAACTCCGCCACGCGCTCGCTGCGAAAAGATTGTCATTCGCCAATGAGGCGAAGAAAAAAATAAGATCCATCAAACCAAAAGGAGAAAATGATGAGCAACCCAAACTTTACCGTTAACTTTTTAATAGACAAAAAACCCGCAGAAGTCTTTGACGCCATCAACAATGTTCGCGGATGGTGGTCACAGGCAATTGAGGGCGACACCAACAAACTCGGCGCTGTGTTTTATTATCACTACCAGGATATCCATCGCTGCACGCTCCAAATCACCGAACTCGTGCCCGGCAAGAAGGTTGTTTGGCGTGTTCTGCAAAACTACTTTAACTTTGTTGAGGACAAGACCGAGTGGACAGGTACCGATGTTGTCTTTGAGATTGCCAGGAAAAACGACAAAACAGAAGTCCGCTTTACACACGTTGGGCTTGTGCCTGCCTATGAATGTTACACTGCCTGCTCAGACGGATGGGGTACTTATATTAATGGCAGTTTGCATAGCTTGATTGCTACAGGTAAAGGCCAGCCAAACGTCGGGGGTGCAATCACCGATAGTGAGCGGACACTGGGTAACCAGGCGAAGGGATAGTATGCGATGAACAACCAAAATTTCACCACTGCTTTTATAGTAGACCAGACTCCCAATGAAGTCTTTGACGCCGTCAACAATGTTCGTGGATGGTGGTCAGGAGAAGTTGACGAGTCCATCGAGGGCAACACCGATAAACTTGGCGCTGAATTTACGTACCGTAACAGGGATATGCACCGCAGCACTCACAAGATCACTGAATTCGTACCCGGCAGGAAAGTTGTGTGGCACACCTCGGACAGCCGACTTAACTTCGTCAACGATAAGACCGAGTGGACAGGCACCGACATCGTCTTTGAGATCACTAAAAAAGGTGATAGGACAGAATTGCGTTTCACGCACGTGGGCCTGGTTCCTGCACTCGCATGTTACGGCGACTGTTCAGATGCATGGAGCTTTTACATCAACGAACATTTGCGCAGTCTGATTACGACAGGCGAGGGGCAGCCCAATCCAAAAGAAGAATGAATTTCACCAAAGAGTCTGGCAGGACCGAATCCGCCAGACTCTTTGTATAATTTGACTTTGTTCAAGGAGAACGAACAAATGAAAATTCATCTTGTTGATGGCACTTACGAATTATTCCGCGCCCACTTCGGCGCGCCGCCGAAGAAAGCTCCCGATGGACGAGAGGTGGGAGCCACGCTGGGCCTCGTGCGAAGTTTGATGCTGCTGTTGTCAAGTTCGGATGTGACGCACGTGGCGGTTGCCTTTGATCACGTCATCGAGTCGTTTCGCAACAAACTTTATGCAGGCTACAAAACCGGCGCGGGCGTTGATCCGAATCTCATGGCGCAATTCCCACTGGCTGAAAAGGCGGTATCCGCTCTGGGATTGGTGGTCTGGCCCCAGGTCAAGTTCGAAGCGGATGATGCCATCGCCACGGCCGTCGCGAAATTCAAGAAGGTCAAATCGGTGGAGCAGATTGTCATCTGTTCGGTGGATAAAGATTTGACACAAATGGTGGAAGGTCAGCGCGTCGTTTGCTGGGACCGCCGCCGCGAGATCGTCCTCGACGAAAAAGGCGTGATCGAAAAATTCGGAGTGTCGCCCGCATCAATTCCAGATTTTCTCGCCCTCGTCGGTGATTCAGCGGATGGCTATCCCGGCATTCAGGGCTGGGGTGAAAAGTCAACATCAGCGGTATTGTCGAAATATAAACACATCGAGTCCATCCCTAATGATCCCGGCAAATTAGGGCTTGGATTGGGACGTGCAACCACGTTGGCCGAAAACCTTCAACAAAATTATAAAGACGCTTTGCTGTTCAGGGAATTATCCACACTTCGCACGGATGTCCCGCTCAAAGAGACTTTCAATGACTTGAAGTGGCAAGGTGCGTATCCTCGCCTAAAGAAGTTGTGCCGCCAGTTGGGAGATGAGCGAATTCCCGAACGTATTGCTCGCTGGCGCTAGTTGATCTTCGCAAACATCCCTCTTTGGTTTTATATATACCCGTCACGGTCACAAATTGCGGTTTTCAGAATCTAGAAAATTGAACCGCGACCCTGAAAAAAACGCAGGGCTTAGCACGCTAAGGACGCTAAGATAAGTGCATTTTCTTTGCGGACTTAGCGGTAAGAAAAAAGCGCAGAAAGCGACCGTGTTCAGTATAGTCAGTCGCTTCGCGAGCCGGGCGTGTGTTGTAAATGCGCTTTGTCGAAACAAATTTCATTCCATTTAATTGGGCGATTTGTTGCAGTCGATTATCCGGCTGCACAAAGTTGCACTTGAAATAAAAAAACCGTATACTGGATTCAGGACAGAAGGAGGATCAATGACAAAACAGATCGGTTTGTGGATCGACCACAAAAAGGCCGTCATCGTCATCCTCACCGGCAAAGGAGTCGAAATAAAGAAGATAGAGTCCAGCGATAAAAAACATGTCCGGTTTAGGGGCGGCGCACGGGCCAAAACACCCTACGGCGCACAGTTCTTCACGGCTGAAACCCAGATGGACAGGCAATACACAGAACATCTCAACAAATATTACGGCGAGGTTATTACCTGCGTCCGCGATGCCGATTCGATCCTGATCTGCGGGCCGGGAGAAGCAAAATTGGAACTGCAAAAACGATTGACTCACGTACATCTCAGCAAGAAGATTGTCGCCATTAAAGCATTGGATAAAATCACAGAGCGCCAACTGGTGGCGGAAGTCCGCAGGCATTTTCAAGCGCAGCCCGCGTAAACACATAAGTTAATAACAAACATCCAAAGTCATATAAGCTTTGGATGTTTTGATTTTACGTTGACATCGAGAAATCAGGCTGAAGTTTTCTCGGCCAGGATGGCATTGGAAAGATATACTTTAGCGCGCCAGCTTTGTGTGACAATATCCAGGTGATGTTCTTTTAATTCCACCAGATCATTTTCATGCCCAAAGAAAGTCCAGAAGCAGGCCCGGGCTTGATTCGCTTCCAGCGCGAGAGAAATGGCCGGTTGTTTCTGCCCATAATAAAGCGAGCGCCAGCCGCGAGCGCTGTTCGCATCAGCGTGGACGATGGAGAATGTTGAATTTCCAGTCAACATGCCGGCGCGAACTTGAATGTCTGCGGGGTCGGTGCGCAAAAGAATCGAATTTTGTTCTGAATTTTCTGTATAGGAAAAATCGTCAAGTAACCAGTGAAGGCGATAACGGTGGATTTGCTTTGCATCGAGGTGGTCAACGACCAGCCAGCGGTTGCCGCCGAGCGAAAGCACCGAGCGGGTGTGGCGCACGGGATCTGTCAGACGGAGATAGCCTTCGTGTGTGCCGCGCCAGCTTGACGCCGCGGATGAGGCGGTTTGCAGCGTCCGGCCCTGCGCCCAATTAATCCACGTGAAGCGGCTGAGGCTTGTCATCTGATCCCGGTCGTCCACCGTGACCGTGTTATGGACTGATGTTCGTGCGAGGCCGTTGCGCCAGATGCCGGGCGCGTTGTAAAGATACGTGCCCGCGTCGATGGCAATATTTTTTTCCCGCATCCAAAGATCGACGTGAAGCTGGTCGGCGTGCGAGGGGCGGGATCGAAAATTTACGCAGCGAACAATGACCTTACTTTCGTTGCCCCGCAAAATATAAACGCCGCCCTTTTCGAAACTTTGATTCGTTTGAGAAATTTTCTCGATGTCGCTTTGCAAAGCATCGGCGCCGAATAACCAGAAAAGCGCTTCATCCCATGCGCCATTTTCAAAGAGACGCCTTTTGTGAATTAGATAATATCCGGCTTGCAGCAACGGACGATAATCGGTGAAGTCGCAATTTGTCAGCGGCGAAACCAGCGCGCCATCGTTGGAACCAAAGACCGGCATCTGGCCGGTGGTTGGCTCGATGAGTTGATAGAGAAAATCCATTGACTTGGAAATCGCCTGGTAAGCAGCGTCTGAAAAAGGCGCTTGATTTAATTCACCAAGGCGCAGTGCGTAAAAATAAATTTGGAGAATGAAGCGCTGATAATTCAGCGAATACATCGAGTAAGCGCCGTCCGAAAATATCTGCGTGGCGGCTTCATGCTCTAAAAGCTTTCTGCCGAACGAAAAATATTTCCCGGAATTTTTTATCTCTGGAAAAAGACAACCGACCAGCCACAATCCAAACGCTTCGCTGACGGTGTGATTGCTGCGCGTCGAAATGGCGTAATCCACATTTTGAAAAATCCGTTCAGCAAAAGCGGCAACGATGGTTGTAAACCTTGCAATGCGCTCAGGCGTGGATGCGGCGGAATTTTTGAATCCATAGAATCCAAAACACCAGGCCATAAGCCGCAGGGAAATTTCCTGGCCGTCCATCCAGTTGGGACCACGCATCGGCGGGTTTTTCTCCGCCCAATCTTCAACCATGGACCAAAAAGCTTCGGCAAATCTTTCGTCGCGGCTGTGAGCATAGGCACGGACGAGAGCATAGACCATGTTGAAGCGGCTGGCCTCCCAAATAAATTTGATGTCGGGTTCGCCATTATCCGGGATTTGGGACCAGTGCTTATCAGGTGGGAGTCGAATTCCTGAAACAGGGTCTAAAAACCAATCGGGAGGAAAGCCGACTTTTTCAAATTTATATTCGAAGAATTTTATTTCGCCTGACAGAATCTTCCCGGCTTCTGCGACTGCAATTTTGGCATCCCAGGAAATATCATTGGGGAAAGATTCGATTGAATCAAAAAAGAAAGACGGTGAATTTTTAGCGCGCCACGCGGCGTAAGTCTGCGGCTCGGATGGAATCCCAGCTTTGAGCCAGCGGGATAACGGTTTATCCGTCCATTCGCAGGCGGGCATTTGTAAACGAATGATCCCAGTGCGAAGTCGAAGCGCGTAAAAGAATCGAAATAAAAGCCAGCGCAGGCCAAAGTGGCGGTAAAGTGAAATGAGCGTGCGAAATTTGGCAATCATTTTAGAATTACCATGAAGTCACCAAGGCACAAAGACACAAATATTTTTCTTCGAGGCTTCGTGTCTTCGTGGCGAATTTTTAGCCATGACTTTTGCGGGCCGCGTAAATGGAGAGAATTATCCAGATGAGCGGCAGGCCGAAAAGAATCAGGGCGGGGATAAATTCAAATCCGCGAATCCAGCCAAAAGCGAGGAAGGATGCGAAGAGAGTCAAAAAGATGTAGAGCGCACTGACCGTCGCAGGTTTATGTCCATCGATCACCAATCGTTGATACAAGTGTGAACGATGTGCGGAAAAAACTTTTTCGCGTTTATAAAATCTAACGAGAAAAGTAATTCCCGCATCCATGATGAAGGTCCACATGATGATCGTGCCGAGCAGTAATGCATCACCGCCAGCCGATGACATCAATGGCAAAACAGCAAAACTAAAACCCAGGAACGTGCTGGAGACGTCGCCCATAAAAATTTTGGCAGGCGCCCAATTGTGTCCGAGAAAACCGAGACTGCTGGCAGCAATGGAAAGCCCAACCCAAAAGGCCGCGCTGTTTTGAAATGCGCCGTGAATGGAAGAGACGACCATCCAGCCCAAACCGCCAGCCAATGCAATGCCGCCGGCGATGCCGTCGATGCCGTCCATGAAATTGTAGGCATTGGTCAGGCCGACGATCCATAAAAGTGTGATCGGGATTCCGAGAAAGCCAAACGAAAGTTCACCGATAAGCGGAATGGTGACGGAATGAAAATATCCAATGAAGAGAACAATGAGCCCGGCTGCAATGCCCTGCATCAAGAATCGAAAGCCAGCCGAGAGCGAGCTGACATCATCCCGCCAGCCAATGAACGCCACAAAAGTCCCAACGCCGACATAGACCAAACTTTGATTCCATTTTTGGGTGGCAATGGCAAAGGTCAAAACTGTGAGCAACGTCAAAATAACAATCAGCCAGCCGCCGCCGCGCGGAGTGGGAACCGAGTGCGAACTACGCTGATTGGGATTGTCCATGATCTGGCGTTGTTGCAGCCATTGCCGCAGCCAGTACACGCCAATGTATGAGATGACGGTCAGGGAAATGAAAATGATGATTTTCAAAGTCATGGAATTTGCATTTCTATTTTCACAAAATCAAACACAAAGGACACGAAGTACACAAAGGGAAAAGAACTCTATTTGCGCGTTTTCCTTCGAGTCCGTTGTTCCCTTTGTGTTCAAATTTTTATTCATCGAGGCCCATCTTTTAATTCTAGCTGAATTCCCTCGGCAAAAGAGCGTGGCTGAAAATCAAAATCTTTTTGCGCTTCGGCATAGTCAAAATTCTTATTTTCGTTCAAACGCAAGACCTGCTCGGATTTAATCGGAAGCGGAATGTGAATTCGTTCAAAAAACTTCATCAAAGAAACCACCGGCGTGGATGGAACATGAATTTTCCAAATGCGTTTGTTCATCTGCGCGGCAATCGTGTCGATCACCTGATTGTATGAAAGCGGCGACTGCCCCGCGATGTTATAGCTTTTTCCAATCGTCGAATCATTTTTCAAGCAACGCGCGATGGCTTGCGCCACATCGTCCACAAAAATTGGTTGCTGTAAATATTCGCCGTTCCCGAAAATCGGGAATATCGGAAATGTGCGAAGCCAGCGAATGAGACGAAAAATATTCCGGTCTCGTTTACTGCCATAGATCATCGTGGGGCGCAGGATCGTAAAATCCAACTTGCTTTTTTGGACGGACTCCTCCGCTGCAAGGCGCACCGCTTTGCTGCGCGCGTTCAATTGCGTGAAGATGGCCGTCGTGCTGACGAAGACCGCGCGGTGGATTCCGGCATCCTGTGCGGCGCCGAGGATCGAATCGGCGTGACCAAATCCCAACGAGGCAATATTGACCAGGGCCTGAGCGCCCTTCATCGAATTACCCAGCGCCGGACGGTTCGACACATCACCCAAAACCCATTCGATCTCAGGCTGAGGCAAAGCACTGCGGTCGCTGTCTGCGCGATACAGGCAACGCACATCAAAACCCTGCGCGAGCAAAAGTGGAACGGTGCGCGAACCGGTGAAGCCGGTTGCGCCAGTTACAAAAACTTTCATGCGGTCAGACTCTGGAGAAGTTTTAAAGTCTCATCTAATTTATCGCGACGATCCAGATTTTTCACCAGATATTCCCGCGCAGACGCGCCCATTTTTTTTATGCGTTGAGGATCATTTGCCATTTCCAAAATTGTCTTTGCCAGCATTTCGTCGTTCCCAGGCTGGACGAAAATTCCGCCGCCTGATTCTTCGATGACGCTGCGAATCACGCCGTCAATGACCAGCACGGTGGCGCGTCCGGCTGCCATGTAATCAAAGACTTTATTCGGATACGTGGTGCGAAACATGGGAATATCCTGAAGAATGGCGAGACAAACGTCCGAGGCGGCAAGAACGCCCGGCATTTCTTTTTTGGGACAGACACCCGCAAAAATCACGTTCGATAATTTTTTGTGTTCGGTTTCTGCTTGAAGTTGAGCGCGTTCTTTCCCATCGCCAAATAAAACGAAGCGAATTCTTTTCTCGTTACATAATCGTTCGGCGGCGCGCAGGACGGTGTAGATATCGTTGGCCTGTCCAAGCGCCCCGGCATACAACACAACAAATTTATTTTGCAATCCGAATTTCTCGCGCACGTGTGAACCATCCATCTCTGGCGTGAACATATCCACATCGGTGCCGTAGGCGATGAACGTAATTTTCTTTTTCGGCACGCCTTTACTTTGGAGATACTCAACATAGGCGGGTGAATTGACAAGGATGTGCGTGGCACGCGTATACAAGAAGCTTTCAAGCCAGCGAGCGAGAAAAATCAAAATTGGATTCTTGAGAACACCCATGCCAATTCCAAATTCCGGCCACAGGTCACGCACTTCGAGCAGAAAAGGTTTCCGAAGCAAAAAGGCTACGAACCAGGCGGATAAAGCTTGAAAGATGGGCGGCGTGGTGCCCATGATCAGATCAGCGTCTTTGACCTTCAATGATGTCCAGATGGAACTGAACATGAAGCTGAAAAAGGAAATCGTCCGCCAAAAATAACTGCGATGCAACGTTGGATAAATATACGAGCGCAAGACTCGTATCCCATCTATATTTTCTTCAACATTCTGGCTTGTGTTTTGTCCCGTCTGATAATTGACATTGCTGGCGACGATCGCCAATTCATGTCCATGCTTTTTGAGATATTGTCCGAGTTCAAAATGGCGGGTATGGCCGGGTTCGTCGGGAGAGACGAAGGCCTGGTTGATGAGAAGAATCTTCATAAGGTGTATCCCCGATTATAAACGGGGAGCCAGCCCAAAGTGGCAGGTTCACGCCCTGCCAAAGTCTGAGGGAAGAAGCGAATACATAACCGCATCGTGGACCTGGTCGCGGATCACCATCCGGTTGAGCAAAATCCCCTCACGATGTGCTCCAATTTTATCCGCCACGCGCTGGCTGGCAACGTTATCAGTCGAGATGACGATCTCGGTGCGGACCAGCCCGACCCGTTCAAATGCGAAGCGGGCTGCCAATCGGGCAGCGCGTCCGGCAAATCCTCGTCCACGCTGTGTGGTGCGGATCCAGTAGCCTAAATTGCAGAAACGATACAAGGGGTGGATGTGACTGAGACTGCAACTGCCGAGAAAAATATGGCGGTGGGCATCGGTAATCGCAAAGCCGTAGTATGTACCATCCGCCCAGCGTGCCTGCGAAACAATGACCCAATCCTGCGTTTCTTTGCGTTGATAATCATTGTGCGCCCACGACATCCAGGGTTTGAGTTCGGCCAGCGATTCGCAGATTGCCTCATACATGGATGATATGTCATCAGCGCGAAGCGGACGCAGGGTAACAACGCCATCAGTGAATGGTGGAAACGACAGCATAAGTCAGACAGAACGGGATGATTTTTGCGCAATGAACTCGGACAGGCTTTGCACCGATGGCCGGTTCCCTAAAATCAAGCGAAATCGTATTTTCTTAAACAATTTCACATCGGGCACCTGTTTCCCGTTCACTTTTATTATGCCTGCTGGACGAAAAACTTACGTGGAAATGTATTCGCGCAAATTATGTTCGACAGCATATGCCGCGGCTTCGGCGCGGTTGTTCACGCCCAGTTTCGAGAGAATGCTCGAGACATAGTTGCGCACCGTGCCCTCGCCAAGGAAAAGATTTTTCGCGATCTCGCGATTGGTCTTGCCTTCCGAGACCAACAGAAGAACGTGTTTTTCCTGCTGGCTGAGATGGGCAAAAGCTGACGCTTCCTCTTCCTTGACCGCGCGGCGGACTTCCTGAAAAACGCGCTGGGTCACAGCTGGATCCAAAAGCGCCTCGCCGCGGCTGACAGCTTCCAGGGCCTTGATGAGATCGTCGCTTCCGATCTGTTTCAGAATGTAGCCAGAGGCTCCAGCGCGGATGGCTGAGAAGAGCATTTCATCCTCGGCATACGAGGTCAGCATGATTACTTTTGTGCCGGGGAATTTAGTGACGATTTCTTCGCAAGCCTCGATGCCAGATGTGCCGGGCAGGCGAATATCCATCACGACGACTTCAGGCCTGAGCAACGCAGTCTGCTCAATGGCCTCACGGGCTGACCCTGCCTCTCCCACAACGTCAAACTGGGGATGGCGTTCGAGGAGAGACTTCAGGCCCAAACGAACTACTTCGTGATCGTCTACCAATATAATTCTTTGTTTTGCCATGGGGAATTTGTTCCTCCAAAATGTCCGTAAAGAGTATAGCCGAGAGGGAATGGTATGACAAGGGGATTATAAAAAGGGGATTATAAAAAGCAGGGGCACAGCGTCGCTGTGCCCCTGCTGAATACATTATGCTTTTTCGCGGCGGAAATCCACAAACCTATAACCCACGCCGCGCTCGGTCAAAATATATTTCGGGTCGGCGGGGTCCTTCTCCAGCTTTTGGCGCAGATAATTGATATACAACCTTACATAATGCGGCTCGTCGCGATATTCGTAACCCCAAACTTTTTGAAGCAGTTGGTCGTGCGAGACGACCCAGCCTGCATTCTGCACCAAATGAAACAGCAGACGGTATTCGGTGGGGCGCAGTTTGACGAGTTTGCCTTCCAGCCAAATTTCACGGCGGTCGAAGTCGATCTTCAGGCGTTCATCCACCTCGATCAGACCGTGCATCGAACCGCTGGCACCTTCGGTGCGGCGCAACACTGCTTTGACGCGGCTGACCAATTCACGCGGGCTGAACGGCTTGGTGACATAATCGTCTGCGCCCAACTCAAGGCCACGCACGCGGTCATCTTCCTCGCCTTTGGCGGTAAGCATGATGACCGGCACATTGCTGACTTCACGGATGGTTTCCAGCACTTCGAAGCCGTCAATGTCGGGCATCATCACATCCAGCAGGATCACATCGGGAGTATCGCGCAGCTTATCAATGGCCTGCTTGCCGTTAAAGGCTTCCATAACCTGGAAACCATCGTGCTCCAGGTTCATGCGGATAAAACGTACCATGCGTTCCTCGTCATCCACAACGAGGATACGGCGGCGCTCGAACTCTTCCCGAAGGTGCAGATGTTCTTCCTGCGGCATGTTATTCCCTCACGAAGCCGATGATCTTATCTTCATCTGCGCTCTCGAGAATCTCGATGAGCGTAATCTTATCAATCGGCCAGATAACTTTGATGGCATTATGTTCGATATATTGAATATCTTTGCCATCCCGCAAACGCGGGTTATTGACAGTCAGGAGCGTGTCGGTTGGTTTGGGGAGTTCATCCACCTCACCCATAATAGCCTGTTCCCCTGAAATATGAATGATCACGGAATGTGCCATGACTTACCTTTCCTTTTTATTTAAGACGCTTTAAGTAGAACTTGCATTTTGAGTTTACCGAGGGCGACTACATCGCCATTATTGAGGACATGCTCGGTATTGGGATCAAGCCGTTTGCCATTTACGTAGGTTCCATTGGATGAACCTAAATCCATAAGCAGGACGCGGCTGGCATCGCGTTTGATAACGGCGTGCAGGCGCGAGACGCCATTGGCATACGCCTGATATGGCGAGAAATCGACGTCAGGCATGATGGGCTGGCCTTCGCTGATGCGCCCAAGCGTGAACTCGTTACGTTCGGCCAGCGGAAGCACCTGGCCTGTGTCCATAAGATGGAGCGTGACCCAATCGTTAAGCGCAACTGAGGAAAGAGGCGGAACTGAAACCGGAACTCTTTTTCCAAGCGCCTGTTTTACCTGACCGGTGGCAATATTCTGCGTGGTAAGTGAATCCATGCTAGACAATTGTGCCCCGCATTCAGCGCAGAACAATGCGCCAGACATGTTTGCGTGTTTGCAATTAGAGCAGATAATCATTGTTATTCCTCCACTGCGGAGAAAAGCAAAGCCCTGGTGCCATATTTGATCTGTTTGTCCCCTTCATTGCTAAAGGATTTTGTTCGTTCCATTTGTTCGGCTTGCAGAAGGGCTGTCTTTGCCAGACTCTGTTCGCCTTGTGAAAGCAAATGAACGGCAAGGTGTTTGAGGTGTTGAGTAGCCTGCTCATATTGTCCGGCAGTGACTTCCTGGCGGGCGCGTTCCTGCAGGCGATAAAGTGTCAGGCGTGAGAGGGCGCTGAGAACGGCCAGAGGCGGCGGGTCGGCTTGTGCGGCCTGCCCCACTCCCCGTTCCAGTTTGATGCGAATGGGAGGAATGGGAGTTGGCCGCGCTGAAGAGATGATCTTAAGTGAACCGTCCAATAGTGTAACCAGATCCGCCTGGGATGCCGATGGTTGTATCACAAATTCAAATAAAACGTTAAGGGGCGTATCCTGCAAGATGGGTCCAAGACGCATGGTGTCTTCATGTGAGACGGGGCCGCCTTCGGGATGGAGTCGGAAGGCATAGTTAACCTGAACCCCAACCTGTTCCTTGAAATCAAGCTGAACATCCTCGGCGAACATGTTGCCAAGCGCGTTGAATTTTTCCATTAGCAAACGCTGGATATCCTGCGATTGCGAAATGTAAGAGCTGTTATTGCCGGTGCGGCCTGCAAGCGCATCGAGAAAAATATCGTTCCACTCTCCACCGATTCCCATACCGCTGATGCCGATATTCAAACTCGATGCTTCTTCGGCCAGTTTCAGACAGGCTTGTTCATCGCCGTAGGTATGCCCGTCAGTAAGCAGGATGATGTGATTCACACGCTTCGGATCAAGCCCGCGGCGGACTTCTTCGAAACCGGCTTTCAAACCCTGATAGATTTCAGTCGCCCCGCCGGTCTGCATCATTTGGATGCGGTTCTGCAATTTTGTCCGCTCAGTTTGCGACTGATATGCGGCGGGGATCAAAACCTCGGCCTTGTCGCTGAAGGCCGCCACACTGAAAATGTCTTCCGGGCGCAGGGAACGCATGAGGTGAAGCGTGGCGGCCTTGACCATATCCATTTTGTCGCCCTGCATGGAAGTGGATCGGTCAAGCACCAGGCAAACGTTCAGCGGAGGCGCCGGGATTTTCTGGTCAGTATCGCGTGGGCCAACTTCCAACAGGGCATAAATCAATTGTGGTTCGTTCAGATGGACAAGGTTGGTACGGCTGTATAAAATTTTATGTTGGACTAAAGAGGATGCCGGTTCCTGTTTAGGCAAAGTCGCATCGTATTGTGCGCGGCGCCTGGGGTTGGATAGCGTCTCGTACGCCTGTTGAACTTCGAGAAATATCTCTGTTTCCCCGGCCAATTTATTTTTGTCAGGGTGCAGGCGCTGCGCGGCTTCAAAGTAGGCGCGTTTAATTTCCTCCTGGGAGGCATCACGTAAAACGCCAAGAAGGGCATAATAATCCCTTTGACCCTGGGGCATATTTTATCCAACCATTTGAACGAGAATCACGCTGATGTTATCGGGTCCCCCAGCAGTATTGGCAGCGCTGACCATGTTCTGGCAGGCGCGTTGCAAGTTTGGCGCGTCGCTAAGAGAGCGCAACAGATCCTGCTCGGCAACGACGCCCCACAATCCGTCACTACACAACATGAGTGTACTATTTTGCGGGAAGGGGATGGTAAATACATCCACTTCCAGAGACTCACCCTGTCCGAGGGCGCGGATGAGCACATTGCGGTGCGGGAAGTTGGCAGCTTCATCTTTGTTGAGATGTCCAAGCTCTTCAAGGCGTTTAACGAGGGAATGATCGCGAGTCAATTGTTCGAGGCGGCCCACCGGATGCATGGTATATGCGCGGCTGTCGCCAACGTGGCCGATAGTCACCTGCTGGCCGACAATCAACGCGGCGGTAATGGTCGTGCCGCTTCCCGGCGCATCCTTCTGGATTATGCGATGAGATTCCTTGATTGCGCCTTCCATGATTTCTTGAAGCGACTCTTCCGGCTGCTGTGTGGGAATCGTGAAAAGATAAGGATGGAACTTGCGCATGATATAACCGGAAACCACGCGAATAGCGGCGTTGCTGGCAACTTCACCGAACTGATGTCCGCCCATGCCGTCCGCAACGATGTACAACCCAAATGGAATGTTGGATGCCTTGCCGGCCAAGGTGGCGGTGATGGCAACCAGGCTGTCTTCATTATGTTCGCGCTGTTTTCCAACAGATTGACCGATGGCAGCGATCAGTTGTTGTACCTCAAATTGTACATTCTGATTATAGACAATGGATTGGATTTGCTGGTCTGAAAGAGGTGCGGTGGTTGCACCCTCATCGGGCGACTCCTCACTATTACCGCTAAACAGTTTACGGAAAAAATCAAACATGCAGAACTCCTTTAATCAGGCCAGCAAAGCATAAACCTGATGATCGGTCGAGCCGATGTAAACAATATCATCGAACACAATGGGCGAACCAATAATGGCCGCCTTTGTTTCAAATTTCCAGCGTTGACGCCCCGTACGATATTCAAGGCAGTATAAATTACCGTCCACAGAACCGCAATAGACCGAGTCTTTGTACACGACCGGCGAACTGGTGACTTGATGTTCTGTGCGGAAACGCCAGATCTCTTTGCCTGTATGCGCTTCGACACAGTAGATAAAGCCGTCCGCCGCGCCAACGAAAACATAATCTTCTGAAAGCGCGGGAGATGAAACCGAGCCTTTACCAAGGCGATAACGCCAGATGGCCCAGCCATTGCGGGCGTCGAGGCAATATAAGGTGCTATCCGCTGATGCAAAGAAAATGGATTGCCCTGCTACAATAGGCGAGGATGTTATCGAACGCTTGGCCTGGAAGCGCCACTTCATCGTGCCGCGGAAATCCAGCGCGTAGAAAGCGCCGCTTTCCGAACCAAAATAGATCAGTTCGTTGGCAATGAAAGGCGTCGAGCGGATCTGATCGTCAGCGTCAAACTTCCAGATACGGCGACCCGTGTTCAGGTTCACAGCATGAAGCGATTGGTCATCTGAACCAATGAAGACGTGACCATCTGCAATGCGCGGCGAAGAGCGGATACGTCCATCGGCAAAGTATGTCCAAACGACATTGCCCGTACGCGCACTGACAGAATGCAAACGCTGGTCTTCAGAACCAAAGTAGACATTGCCTTCATAAAAAGCCGGTCGCGAGACAATACCGCCCTCGGCTGCATACTTCCACTGAAATTTGCCATCTGCCGCACCGATGGAATATAAGTTGTTATCGTAGCATCCGATATACAACACGCCCTGGTGCAGCAATGGCGTGCCACGGATTTCATCCTCACATTTGAACGTCCAAATGGGTTTGATGCCTCCAGCCGGAGCAATGGAGGTGGTGGCGATCTTCGAAAGAGCGCCTGTTTTGCGCGCCACGCTCATCAGGGCGTCCTTCATCTCTGTAGCGCCGCTAAAACGCTCAGACGGGTTGTATTGCAAAGCGGTACCGATCACCGCTTCCAGTTCCGGAGAGACGCGGGAATTGATCTTGCGCAGAGGGCGCTCAGCGAAAGAGAACGGCGGTTCGAGGCGCGGATCGCGACGCGTCAAGGCGTGGTGGAGAGTCGCACCCAGAGAGTAAATGTCCGCCAAAGGTGTGGCCTCGCCGCGATATTGTTCGGGCGGGGAATAGCCTTCGGTACCGATCATCGTTCCTTTTTGTCCGGACTGAAACGTTTTGGCAATGCCGAAATCCACAAGCACAACGTCGCCGTTACTGTTGATCATGATGTTCGACGGCTTCATGTCGCGAAAGATGATCGGGTCGGGCTTGTGGCCGTGAAGGAAGGAAAGCACATCGCAAAGCTGAATTCCCCAACTAAGTACCTGTTCTTCTGGCAGGAAACCGTTGGTATCGCTAATGATGGCTTCCAGGTCTTTGCCATGGACGAACTCCAGCACAAGGTAGGAGCGATCGTCTTCGCTGAAATAATCATAAATTCGAGGGATGGCCGGGTGGTTGAGGGTAGCCAACAAATTGGCTTCGCGCTCAAAATTCTGGACGATGGTCTGGCGCACCAACGGGTCGGGCGCCATATTGATCATTTCCTTAACGGCTACCAGCTTGGTGACATTTGGAAAATGCAGGTCGCGGGCGCGGTACACCGATCCCATGCCGCCTACACCGATCACTTCCTGAATATGATAGCGCTTGACGAGAGTTGTGCCTGATTGCAGTTGACGGCGGGGGGTGGTCGGTTCGTTGCCCAGCGGTTGTGTGGTATTTTGAGTATCCAGATGGCCTCTAATTTACTGAATTATAGTGTGCGATGACGGTATTGGCAACGCATCCGCCCTTCAGTTTTGACAGCGCTGGCAGAACGTATTGCCTGAATTGCATATCCAGAAGTTAAAAAACCGTTAACTTGTCTTTTATAAGGGGTTAAATCAATCTCTTTATAATCTCCTCATGCCAGCAAATGGACCGGCAAAGATTATGCCAAAAAAGATTTATCAGCCCCTTACTCTCCCAACCGGAGATATTACCGACCCGGTTTGCGTGGGAGATTTGCCATCTTTTGATTACAAAGTGCCTGCATCCGCCCTCACCGAAGATGTGACCAGACATTTAGAATCCCACCCTGAATTGCCGGGCGTCATTTTGACAGATAACGGACAACTGACCGGCGTTATCCCGCGCTTAAGGATATTCGAACGCCTCGGCCACCGCTATGGTTTGGAATTATTCCTTAGAAAACCCGTTATTGAATTACAAAAAAATCTGGCAACCGAAACTTATGTGATTTCCGACCATATGAATATCAAGGATGCGGTTCATTTTGCGCTGGGTCGTCCTGCTCATTCCGTCTATGAGCCAATCGTGATTGCCTTTGATAACCACGAGCTGCGCTTGTTGGATGTTTACACCCTGCTCATCGCCCAGTCAAAAACCCTGGATAATTTAAACAACCTGATGGGCAGTATTAACCGCATAAAACTGGCGCTCTCCAGCGGCCTTGGATTGGAAAAAACATTGGATGCAATTATGGGGACTTTAAAGAAAGTAGTGCCATACCACCACGCGGCGATCTTATTGAAGGAACCTAATGGACTTCATCTATCAGCCCGCTACGTCACGGTTTACACTCCCTCCCAACCGATCATCCAAAACGCAATCTATCAATCGATTTTGGACACCAGTAAACCCGTATATTTGGAAGACGTGGAAATGGTACCGGCCTGGTCCAGCCTGTCTTCCATCGGGGATCTGCGTACATGGATGGGGCTTCCGGTTCAACACAAACATAAATCCCTGGGCATACTTTCGCTCGCCCGCCGTTCACTTTCTCCCTTCAACAAAAACGAAATGGACACGGCCCAGGCATTCACTGAACACATCGGCGCTGCTTTAAGCAACTCCAAAATCAATTTCACATAATCATTCAAAACCATCCCTTGCACGGAAACTCTTTCTGCGGCACAATTCAACCGCATGAAAATCCTGGCCGTCAGCGATCAAGTCGTCGAACGCATCTATACTCTCACGGGGCAGGGTCATTTTCAAGGCACAGATATCATCGTCGGCTGCGGTGATCTGCCCTACACCTATCTTGAGTATTTGGTTTCCATGCTGAACGTGCCCATGGTTTACGTGCCCGGCAATCATGACCCGGAATACAGTCCGAGATTCAATACCACCCGAGCAGAAGGCGGCTCAAACATCGACCTGAAGCGGGCACGCGTTAAAGGGCTTCTGATCGCCGGATTGGGCGGCTCCGTTAAATATCGCCCTGACGGAGTCAACCAGCATACACAAGTTGAAGCGTTCCTACGCGCGGCTCAACTTATGCCGGGGCTGTTTTTGAATCGTCTGCGGTATGGACACGCCCTCGATATCCTCATCACACACTCGCCGCCTTTCGGCATCCACGATGACGATACCCAGGCTCATACCGGATTGAAAGCCATCAACTGGCTTCTGCGTTGGGCGCAACCCCGTTATCATTTCCACGGTCACACACATTTCTACCGACAAAACCTGGAAGAATCCACAACCAGGTTCGGCCCAACCGCCATCATGAATGTTTTTCCGTACAAAATAATCGAGATTGAAAATGTCTGACGAACTCAATTCCCGCGCGCGCCACGATTTCAGTCGCGCCCGCTTTAAAGCTTTTCTGAATCGCGCCTGGTCTGCCGTCTCCGGCCAGCCGGCAACTTTGCTTTCCTACGATGAGATCAAAGAAAAACTCCACATCGGCGGCCCGATTTATCGAGGCGTAAAAACCGTCAGAGTGGAACAGATCGTTGGCAGTCTGAATCGCTACCATCAGTTCGACCGCGCCTTCCTGCCCATCGAAGACCAGCTCGCTCCCCGCTGGCAGAATATCGATCTCGCATTTTATAAAGATATCAGCCTGCCGCCTGTGGTGCTTTATAAAGTGGGACAAGTCTATTTCGTTGTCGACGGACATCATCGCGTTTCTGTTGCGCGTGAAAAGGGTCAGGAATTTATCGAGGCTGAAGTGCGCGAATGCGCCACGAAAGTAAATATCACGCCCGATCTAAAACCCGAAGACTTGAGCATCCTCGGCGAAAAAGTTCACTTTCTCGAGCGCACTCGTCTCGACTATCTGCGTCCACAGGCCAAGATCCGGCTGAACATCCCGGACGGTTTCGACCGCATGTTGGAACACATCGCCGTGCATCGCTACTTCATGGGTCTCGATTTGAAGCGCGATATTTCCGAAGAAGAGGCCATCACAGATTGGTACGATAAAGTTTATTTGCCAATCGTCAAGATCATTCGTCAAAGCAAGATCATGAAAGATTTTCCCGGCAAGACCGAAGGCGATCTTTATTTGTGGGTGCTCGATCACCAACATTACCTCGCTAAAAACGAAGGTCAATCCCTGCAGCCGCCCGAAGAGGCCGCACGCGATTTCATAGAAACACACGAAGACTGATTCAATGTCATTGCGAGCCGCTGTTCTTTAGCGGCGAAGCAATCTCCCTTAAGATAATCGAGATTGCTTCGTCGGGAAAAACGCCCTCCTCGCAATGACATAAACCAAATATGGAGACTCTATGACTCGACACCCGCTCTCAGGCGTTTACGCCGCTGCTGTGACTCCGCTTAAGTCCGATCTCTCCCCGGACCTCGAAGCGGTCGCGCCGTTCCTGGGCTTTCTCGCATCTCGAGGCTGTCAAGGTGCATTGATCTTCGGCACCACAGGCGAAGGCCCATCCTTTTCTCCCGAGGAACGCAAGGTAGTGTGGAAAGCTGCGCTCAAAGTCCGTGAACAATATCCAAATTTTAGATTGCTGGCCGGGACTGGCACGCCGAGTCTCACCGAGACAATTGATTTAACCAAACTCGCTTTCGATCTCGGCTTCGACGCAGTTGTGACCCTTCCGCCGTATTATTTTCGCAAAGCCACCGACGATGGATTATTCAACTGGTTCGAGCAGGTGATTCAAAAATCCGTCCCGAAGGATGGTTGGATGTTAGGATATCATTTTCCCGGCACAGCCGGAATCGGGTTTTCGATTGATCTGCTGGCACGCTTGAAAGATTCTTTTCCGAAGCAATTCGCAGGCATCAAAGACTCGTCGCACGATGCTGACTTTACTCGCGCTCTTGGGAAAAAATTTGGCGGTGACCTCGCCGTTTTTAATGGCACGGATTCAGATTGCACATTTGCTTTGGAAAATCACGCCGCGGGCTGCATCACCGCACCCGCCAACGTTCTTTCGCCCGGACTGCGCGAAGTTTATGATGGGTATTTCTCTGGTAAAGATGTCAGCGCCGCGCAAAAAAGAGTCAGCGAGCAAAGACACGTCCTCGAAAAATATTCTCCCTTCCCATCTTTACTCAAAGCTTTGCTCGCACAGAAATATCAACAACCGCGCTGGCCTGTCCGCCCGCCGCTGGTGGAAATTTTAAAAGAAACTGAAAAGCAAATGCTTGCAGAATTTACGGCGTAACAAAATCCATCCGCAGATTACACAGATTTCGCAGATTTTTTTCTTCAATCTGCCTGCACTATGCCGCAGGCACACGTGTGTAATCCGCGAAATCTGTGGATAATTTTTCAGCCAACCCAATACTCATAAATCTTCTTCGCCAGTCTCGCAACAAATGGATGCGCGTCTTCTTCTTTTTCAAAACCATTTGTCAGTATCGCCAGCACGAACGGCTTGCGATCCGGCGGATAAACAATCCCCACATCGTGATAAAACTTTCCCGTCCAACCGGTCTTGTGCGCCACACGGACATCCGCAGGCAACTGTGTGGGGATCATCTCGTTAAATTTTTGTCCAAGCAAAATTTCGATCATCTCGTTCGAATCTTGTTCTGAAACAACTTCCCGCTTTTCAAGCTTTACCAGAATATTCATAAAACCGCGCGCGGTGGACTCGTTGTTCAATCCGAGCCGGAAGGCTTTGTTATCTTCCACGCCGCGGCGGACGATCAAACCGTCTGCGCCGAGTTCGCGCATGAAGGCGGTTGTCCGCTGCGGGGTGACGCGTTCGACGAGCAGATTTGTCGCCAGGTTGGAGCTGACAGTAATCATGAGCCGCACCAGGTCCCGGACCGGAAGCGGCTGGCCGATTAATTTATATAAATCCTTTTCTGAATCATCCTCCGCCGAAAGCGAGTACGCGCTTCCATCCACAATACTGGCAAATTCATTTTTGATTATTATAGGGTCGTCCAACGAAAACAATCCCTGCCGCGCCTGATGAAAGACTTCCATCATCACGCAGATTTTCATCGCGCTGGCAGGATGAAAAGACATATCGGGATCAATAAGAATCTCTTCGCCGGTCGAAAAGTTACAGGCAGCCAATCCCGCTTCAACGGTCCTGGCTTCCAAAATAAATTCATTAAGTTCCTTGGGCATGGATTTGAATCTCACCCCTGCCATATTGATATTTGATTCCGCCCTGCCTGCTTGGCAACATATAATGCCTGATCTGCGCGCACAAGGAGTGTATCCAGCGCCGTGCATGTTTTATCCAGGATCGCAACTCCCACGCTGACAGTAACAAGCGGGTTTCCGCCGCCAATCACGATCGGCGGTTCGACCACACATCTGCGAAGACGTTCAGCCACGATGCGCGCTCCTTCCAGATCGGTCTCGAGCAGGAGTGCGGCAAATTCATCGCCGCCGTACCGTCCAAGGATGTCAATGTCCCGAACAGTTTTTCGACAGCGATCAGCTACGATCTTCAACGCCTGGTCGCCAACGGCATGACCATAGGTATCGTTCACTTGTTTGAAGTTATCGATGTCCATCATGATCGCGGTCAGCGGGCGCTGATAGCGCCGGGCGCGTCCGAACTCACGTTTAGCCAGTTCCATAAAATGACGGCGGTTATGCAAACCAGTCAAGCCATCCGTGCCAGCCAGTTGTTGCACTTCACTAAATAGTTTGGCGTTCTGGATGGCGAGCGCGACCTGGTCGGCAAACGCCGCAACCAGCCGGGCATGATCTGATGTAAAGAAATTGGGCTTTGTGTTATCCACTGCCAACATTCCGATCACCCGGTCGCCGACGATCAAAGGCACGCCTAAAAAAGATCGGATATGGCTATGAGGTCCCTGACGAAAAGCCGCGTAAGCTGAAGGCGCGTCATCCAAAATCAATGTTCGGCGCTCTTGAATAACAATCGTGTTTGGGTTATCACCGGGCACCTGAAAACGCATTCCAACCACGGCCTTCGGGTCTGTCCAACCGCGTCCACCCACGATCTCCAAATAACCTTCGCCCAACAACTGAACCGATGCGCTATCGTAAGGGACAACGCGCTCCAGTTGTAACAGGATTCGTTCAAAGGCTTCATCCTGCTTGAGCGTTGCCGCCACGATGGAACCAGCCTGACGCAAAGTTTCTGCTTCCTGTGCATGGCGCTGTTCCGATTGAAACAAGTTCACCTTTTCAATCGCGGTGACCAACTGGTCCGCAAATGTCATCATTAACCACTCATCAGATTCACCAAATGCATTCAGCCGTTTATTTTCAATGTTGATGATTCCAATGATATGTTCCCCAATTTTAAGCGGCACACATAATTCAGATCGCGTTTGCGGGTTCACCGCCAAATAACCTGGTTCGAGGCTCACATCAGGGATTCGCTGAATTTTGCCGGTTGCCAATACCTTACCAGTTACGCCTTTTCCCAGGGGAATCATCAAAGAAGCCGTATCATCCATGACCGTCGAACGATAGACACGTAACACGCCGGCCGCTTCATCTACGAGTCCGATATCAAAATAGTCCGGGTGAAGTCCGCTGTTGATAACCCGGATGGCGTCCTCGATCAAAGCGTCAACACTGGTTGCTTCCACACCGATAGTGGCAATGCCATTCAAAATGGTCAATTCATCAGCATATCGGAACGCGGCGGCTCGTTGAGCATCCAAATCGTGTGCAAGTTTATCCAACTGCGTTACGAGGCGATTACGTACCGCAATAATATACACACCGAAACCGCCCACAGCACTTAATGCCGCCAGCCTTGTTAATTCAGGCAACTCACTTGGAAAAACGATGTAAGCATACGGTATATGTATGACAAGAAACCAACCTATTCCCCACCCGCCAATCTTTGGAGACAATTTATGAGCGGCATACAAGGCCACTGTCAGAGCTAGAAGATCATGGGTCTCGTGAAAAAATGGAAAGAGCGGGTTGGCAACGAGGGGTGCAAAATAAGGGATGATCTCCAGCATGTCACCCAGGGCAAGTAAAGTCAAGGCCAAAAAAATGGCTGCGATGATATAACGATTAGAGTGGGTAATCTGCTGATTTTGCATGGATTTCTTCTACGATCACACGTTTATTACATTATACAGAAATCACAAATCAAAAATCATTATGATTGTAATACTGAGTTACCTTCCACGGATAGCATAAGAAGCGGCAGAGCAAAATCCGGATTTCTGCGGGTAAAATATCTGCTTGTGACGAACACTTGGCGACTCTTGAATACCCACCCCGCGCCTGGCGCGTGGAATATGGCCGCGGACCAGGCGATCATTGAACATATTGGGCGCCGCGCAGCAATCCCAACGTTGCGCCTTTACGCGTGGGATCCACCCTGCCTTTCGCTCGGTCAGGGACAGCCGTTTGCAGATGTTGATATCGTGCGCCTCGAGGAACGCGGCTGGGATGTCGTTCGTCGTCCCACCGGCGGGCGCGCCATCCTTCACACAGATGAGATCACATATTCCATCATCGCTCCCGCCGACGAGCCGCGCGTAGCCGGTTCGATTCTGGAGAGCTACAACCGCCTGTCTGCTGCATTGTTGGAGGCAGTCAAAGCATTGGGATTGCCGGTTGAAATAAAAGAAGATACCGGTCCAAACCGTGAGGCGCCAAACCCCGTTTGCTTTGAAGTCCCGTCGGCGTATGAGATTACAGTAAATGGGAAAAAAATAATCGGATCGGCACAGGCGCGTCGCAAGGAAGGAGTTTTGCAGCACGGCTCTCTTCCTCTGACCGGGAACCTGGCGCGCATTACCGATGTTTTAGCCTTCTCTGACGATTCATCCCGCTCAGAAGCTGCGGCAAGATTATTATCGCGTGCCACCACAGTCCGGGCCGTGCTCGGACACGAAGTGCTTTGGAATGACGCGGCCCAGGCATTGGTCTGGGCATTTGAAGCGAAACTGGGGCTGACCCTCGAAACGGGAGAATTATCCGCCAGTGAACTGTCGCGTGCCGATGAACTCGTCCGCGAAAAATATAATCATCCCGATTGGACAAGGCGAATATAATTTACACTCGTAGGTTGTTTATAGCGGGGAAGTGCAATGAAATTTCAAGATCGAATACTTGACAAATAGAACAATTGTTCTATAATAGAAATGAACTTCGCCCTCAGTAAAAGTATTGAAAGAGAGGTGTGTTATGAACCGTTCGTTCTCCGTCAAATTAATGCCCATCCTGCGCGGGACGGCCCTCAAACGCGGTGCAATTTTCGGGGCCATCCTCGTCGCCGCTTTACTGGCCTTCGAGGTCTTTAACTTTTCAACAACTTCCTTCGCCCTGGCAGATGTTCTGGGTAATCTCAAAACAGGCGGCATTCTTTGGTCAACCATTCTGGCCTTCGCCTTTTGCGGCATTGACTTTGCCGGGATCGCCCGCATCTTCACCCCCCAACAGGGACGCGATGAACCGGCTGAAGTCTGGTATCTGTTCGGAGCCTGGCTGCTGGCGGCAGGCTTCAACGCAATGCTGACCTGGTGGGGCGTGTCAGTCGCCATCTTGAATCACACATCTGCTGGCGCTGCATTGGTTGGGCAAACCATGTTAACCAAGGCCGTGCCGGTTTTCGTGGCAGTGATGGTTTGGTTGATCCGCGTGTTGATCATCGGAACATTTTCGATTGCAGGCGAGAATATGTTCACCATGGCAGATGACCGACCTGCTTCACGCACCACCCTGCGTCCCAATTGGCAGACTGACTCCCAGCCAATTTCCCAGACACAGCGCGTGCAACCCACATCTTATCCGCGCCCGGCTCCCAAGCCGCTTCCGGTGAATCGTCCAATGCCGCGTCCCGAGCCAACATACCATCCGGTCGGCATGAACGCAATGTCAAACGAAGAAAATCCATTCGTGCGGAGGTAGGTCCACTTTCTCTCCATCCAACCGCTGAGACGACTCGTACGAGTCGTCTCATGCGTTAATAGCACTTATAGACTTCGGAAGTCTTTCCCGTAGGCTTACGATCTTGAAGACTCCCAAAAGACTTCCGAAGTCTGCATTACTTTATTCTTCTAATAATTGCATCGATCACCGTCAAGTCCCCGGCTTGATTGAAGGTATGTGTCGCCAGGATTTTTCCGCCCTTCGGAAAAAATGATGTTACATTCGTTTCTTCGTATTCGTTCTCACTTAATTTATCGATGCGGTTGAACTTGAGTGCGTATCCATATCGGCGGGAGGAATCTTGCGAAGGGCGGATCAGCTTTCCGTCGCAGGTAAAGATGCGGCCCGCCGGTCTCGCCGAACGAATATCCCTGACAATCGGGTTGAGCGGATGCGCCGCCCACTTATCGGCAAGCGGGCTGTCGGCGTAAAAAAGATGCAATGCATCCAAACTCGAACCACCCTCTTCTTTGACATTTGCGAACAACCACCATTTTTTATCGTATTCGAACAGAGTCGCGTCCACAGCATAAATATCCGCCATCAACATTTTGACGAATTGCCACTGGTCGGGGAAATGCTGACAGCGATACAACTCCAGCGTACGGTTGGCCGCCGTTTCGGGCAGCATATATATTTCATTTTGATATTCAAAGATAAAGGGATAGGAAAGATGATATGGCCGTTCGAGCACAACTTGATTCGAGACAAGCCCGCCATTTTCATCGAGAGTCAAACAGGCAATGCGGCCAAGTCCCGAGGCAAGGATTTTTTCTTCAATGAAAATGTAAAAGCGATCATCTTTTTCGACGATGAATGGATCCGCCCAATACCGATCTTTATCCGGGATGAGCGGCTGGAGGGCGGACCATTCGAGCGAATCCTGGCTTACGTTTTTCCCCGTCAGGATGACCCATTGGTCAAGAAAGAAAAAAGAAAGGAGAGTTTTGCTTATCTTACGAAGCGCTCGCTGAAAAAAAGAGGACCGCGGCATTTTATCTACTCGGTCTGTTCCGTGGCTGTTTCAGCCGCGATCTCGCCCGCTTTTCCCGATCTTGTCTCGACGCGTTCTTCCTGCGGACGGAATGCGGTGAAATACGCCAATGGACGATATCCCATGCGGCGATACATGTGCAATGCAACATCAGATGGAATCAAAACCATGTGCTCAAGTTTTTTGCGATTGCAATACTGGTGCGCGCGTTCGACCAAGGCGCGACCGACGCCACGCTCACGAAATTCTGTCATCACATAAACTTGATTAAGATACCCAACGCCGGGGTAAATTGTGACCAATTGCGCCCAGCCAACAACTTGATCTTCGATCTTTGCATAAAAATTATGGATGTGTTTGCCGCGTAATCCTTTAAGCGGCATGTGTTCGTTCTCGAGGGAGAGCGCCAGGTTGGCCTGTTCTGCTTCGCTGACTTTGACAGCTTTATGAATATTGGCGAGATCGGAACGAATCTGGATTGGCAGATCCAAGCCCAGAATGACGCCTGTACGGACAAATTCATATCCTTCGAGGATGTAATCCGTCTTCAGGCTTTTGGATGACGGTTCGTTATGGAAAACATTCAGCACATATTTTTGTCGGTCAATTGGGTAGGCACGCACGGCTTCCACCACTTCCCTGGGATTGGATGTGAGAGCCAGAAATTCCAGTTGATACGGGGCGATGGGCGCATCCCAATAAATGGATACGCCAATGATGCCGCGTGATACATAGCCTGTGCCATACACCACTTGATAAACATGATTGTACGAGGCGATCATGGCCTGAACAGCCCACCAGTTTTCAATATCGGGATATTTCATGTTGAAGAGTCCAGTGTGCTTTCGCCGTCAGTGAGGATGTAAAAACTTCGCGATCCGTCTTCGCTTTTATCATGGATAAAATCCGTGACAAGGTATCCTGTGGAAAAAGCGGTCTCGAAGAATTCACGCGAAAAAAAACGCCAATCGCGGGCAAGCGCAAAGTCCGCAGATTTCAACGCCAAAAAATCGGATGGAATCTCAGCCGCGATCAGTTGCGCTTCCAGCGGCGAAAAATGTTCGGGCGGGCGCGGCAAGTTATCGGGTCCGGTTTGAAGCGTGTAATGCGGCTGCACACCGACGCGCGCCAAATGATCCAACTTCAAAATTGGGCGCGCGCGTTTGCCAAGCCGGCGTTCAACGCGTTTGGTGTTG
>JAJYOH010000295.1 GCA_021796315.1 Chloroflexota bacterium | reverse complement strand
GGACGCACTACCAGCGAGATCGCATCCGTCTGGCCGAAAGCGACCGAGTTTGGATTCCCAAGCGAAGAAGCCGCCTTTGCCTTGCAATACGGCCACGGCGTTGGCCTAGCCATTTGGGAGAAGCCGGTCATCAGCCGCCTCGTCTCGCTCGATCATCCACACGAGATCAAGCCGGGCATGGTCTTCGCGCTTGAAACTTATTGGCCTTCCACGGATGGCTGGAGCGCGGCTCGCATCGAAGAGGAGATCGTCGTTACCGAAACCGGACATGAGATCATCACCCGCTTCCCGGCCAATGACCTGATGGTTGCCGGACATCACTACTATACTGCCACGGGGCCTTTACCCACCACACGCACTCATGAGCCTGCCCTAAATAAGGAAGTGGCAGCCATGGTCGCGGCGGTGCGAGGCTAGATGGCGACCAGCGTAATCATGCCCGCGCTCGAGATGGCCCAGGAGACAGGGCGTCTCTTGCGCTGGCTTAAGCGCGATGGCGAGTCCGTTACAAAGGGCGAGCCAATTATGGAAGTTGAAACCGACAAGGTGACGGTTGAGATTCCGTCGCCTGATTCGGGGATTTTGGGCGGCCTCCTTATCAAAGAGGGGGATGAAGTACCGGTCGGACAAACGATAGCCTGGCTGCTAGCCCCCGGAGAGAATCCACCCGCATCAGTTGCTCCAACAGTCTCAGGGCGCACGCTGAGCGCGCCCGCGCCGAAAGTTGTCCCGGCAAACGCGGCTCCTATCGATATTTCTCCGTTGGCGCGCAAGATTGCCGAAGAACACAAAATCGATCTGACACTGCTGAGGTCCAATGGCAAACGGATCGAAAAAGCGGATGTGCTAGCTTACGTCAACTCGACGCCTCAGACTCCGCCCAAGCCTGCCACTGTTTCGACGGCGCTCAACACAAGTGTGTCAACAAACATTTTCTCTCAGACGCGCCTTACACTCGCCTCTCCTAAAGCCCGCAGACTTGTATCCGAACGCGGTCTTAAGCTCTCATCCATTCGCGGCTCAGGCCCGGATGGAGCAGTGCTGGCCGGGGACGTTCCTGAATCTGCGATGCCTGCGCAGGCATTGGGTAAAGTGGAGAGCATGGGCACAGTCTGGCGCGTGATGGCGGAACACATGTCCAATAGCTGGACGACGGTTCCTCATTTCTACCTCATGCGCGAAGTGAACGCTGGCAACTTGATCGGATGGCGCAAACAAATCATTTCCACTGTTGAAAAACAGACCAATGTCAAACTGACCTTTACCGACCTGCTTGTAAAACTGATTGGCGTTACTTTGCGCGGCCATCCGCAAGTGAACGCAGCCTGGGCGGAGGACGGCATTCAATTCAATCAAGATGTAAATGTGGGAATCGCCGTTGCCACTGACGAGGGGCTGATCGTCCCGGTCATCCGTGGGGCTGATCTAGCTTCCATTGGTGAGATAGCAGTTCGACGTCAGGATTTGATCGGGCGGGCGCAGAGTCGCAAATTGCGTCCGGCAGATATATCCGACGGTACGTTCACTTTATCCAATCTGGGCATGTACAACGTGGATGCCTTCAATGCAATTGTTAACACACCACAGGCCGCCATCCTGGCTGTGGGCCGCATTGCCGAGCGTGTTGTGCCGGTTAATGGTCAGGCGGTGATACGGCCCATGATGGTGCTGACCCTTTCCTGTGACCATCGCGTGGTGGATGGCGCACGTGGAGCGAAATTCCTCGATGATCTTTCAAATCTGATCGAAGATCCATGGAGGTTGCTGACATGAATCGTAAAGGAGGTGAACGCGATAAACATTGAATTGAGGTGTCTTTTTCAAGCGTAAGTCAAAATTTTTTTCGATTGCCAAAGGAGAAAAGAAATGAAACCCAAGTTTTGGTATGTATTGATTAATATCCTGATAGTGAGCATGTTGATCACTGCCTGCGGACCAGCAGCTACCGCCGCGCCGACTCAGGCTCCTGCCACTGCGGCCCCGGCCGCACAAGTGCCAACCGAAGCACCTACCGCCGAGCCACCCATTAAGATCGGTATTTCGTTATCGCTCTCGGGTGATTTCTCGGCTGATGGTCTGGGTTTTAAACAAGGCTATCAACTCTGGGCTGATACCATTAATAAGAACGGCGGTTTGCTTGGTCGTCAAGTCCAACTGGATATTCTTTCGGATGCCAGCAGCCCCGATCAAGTCCAAACAAATTATCAGAAGTTGATCACGGTCGATAAAGTGGATCTGGTGTTTGGTCCGTATTCATCCCTGCTGACAAAGCCGGCTTCTGTCGTAGCCGATCGCTATGGCTATGCCATGGTGGAAGGTGCAGGCGGTGCCCCATCCGTTTTTAACCGCGGCTTGAAAAATGTCTTTGATGTGGCACTACCAATTGTCTTTAACCTGGATAGTTTCGGGACGTTCCTCCTGTCGCTTCCAGCGGACCAACGGCCTACCTCAATCGCCTATGCAACTGAAGACGATCCGTTTACCTCACCACAGGTTGACCGCTTGAAAGCCACGATGGAGGCGGCCGGTATTAAGACTGCATATTATGATGTCATGCCTGCAGAAACAACCGATTACAACCCGATTGCAGATAAGGTCATTGCGTCCAAGGCAGATGTCTTTGTTGGTGGGTTTATTGGGTTGCCTTCCTTGCAGGCTTTCATGCAGAGATTTAAACAGCAGCACTATAACCCCAAGGCGTTTATCGCAACATCCGGCCCCGATCTAGGAAAAGATTTTCTAACTGCAGTAGGTGGTGAAGGCAATGCAGAAGGAATCATGACCGGAAATCTCTGGTATACCGGCGCAAACTATCCCGGCAATGCCGAATTCGTTAAGGCATATCTTGCCCAGTATGGTGGAACTCCTGAAGGCATCAACGGAGATGTGGCCGAAGGCTACTCTGTCGGGCAGGTCGTCCAGCAGGCTGTGGAGAAAAACCAGAGTCTCGACAATGCCAAGCTCATTGCTGAGTTGCATTCAGGCGATACCTTCACTACCGTGGAAGGACCTGTGAAATTTGACGATGTCGGACAGAACATTCTTGCGGTGGCGCTTCTGTTCCAATGGCAAGGTGGCAAATTCATCCCTGTTTATCCGGCTGCTTCTGCTGTAGCAGCGCCAGAATATCCAAAGATGGACTGGCCCAAATAAGTTAATCACATTATAGGCTCGTAGGGGCGACCATACTGGTCACCCCTACGAGAGATGAATTGACCAGGCTCAGAAGTAATTCGGTAAAGTGAGAGAGCGATCTTCGAGAAAAACACTATGGTTCGCTCAGATGGAGTTCAACCATGAAATTGATTGTGGATGCTGTCATCACGGGAATACTAACAGGCGGTATCTATGCCTTAATGGCATCGGGATTAACGCTTGTTTTTGGCGTAATGGATATCATCAACGTTGGGCAGGGAGCGCTGGTTATCTTGGGAGCCTATCTAAGCTACATTTTGCAGGAATATTTTCAAATTGATCTTTTTCTGGGGCTGCTTATCACCATGCCCGCTATGTTTCTTTTGGGCATATTACTCGAGTGGGCTTTCATCCGACCGCTCAAGCGCGATCGCACTACTCTCTCGATTCTGGTTACCTTCGGTATCGCGCTGATTATTGAAGGCATACTGGGAATATTCTTTTCGAATAATATAGTCCAATTGCAAGCCTGGTATGTCACGGCTTCTTTCGAGGTTGGCGGCTTTTACCTCGCATACATCTACGTCTTTGGCTTTGCGCTCAGTGTTGTCCTGCTGGGGCTTCTATACCTGCTTTTGTATCGGACGAAATTCGGATATAGCCTGCTGGCTTCCATGCAAAACCGTACGGCGGCCCAACTGATCGGTATTGATGTTGAGCGCGTATCGGCGATCACATTCGGTATTGGTGTGGCTTTGGCGGCAGCGGGTGGAATGGCTTATGGCGCTACTTATGCGTTTAATCCGGCCAGTCTCTACGATTTGATCTCACGCTTACTGGTCATCATCATTCTCGGAGGGATGGGCAGCTTGAGAGGCGCTCTCATTGCTTCGTTAGGTATGTTGGTGATCGAGGATGTGACCGCCGTTGTTTGGTCGCCAGTATGGGCTACTACGGTTTTCTTTGTACTCCTGATTACTATCATGATTGTTCGTCCTCAGGGCCTCTTTGGTCAAGCCGAAGGCAGGAAACAATGAGCATGGTTAAAAAAACAGGTCTTATTGCTCTGCTGGCTGTATTCATTGTGTTCCCCCAGGTGTTTTCAAACCCGGCTGTCACTACCATAGCGGTCTTTACTTTGCTTTACGCCACAGCCACGACCGCCTGGAATATCTTTTCAGGATATACCGGTTACATTGCGCTCGGTCATGCCGCCTTTTTTGGCATTGGCTCCTACGCTCTGGCAATTATGTGCAAGGAATGGCAAATTCCAGGAGGCTATGTTCCCTTCTTGCTTGTCCCGCTCGCCGGTCTGATCGCAGCGGTATTCTCGGTTCTGATAGGTTGGATTTCATTGCGCACGCGCAAGCATACTTTCGTGGTGATCACGATTGCCATCTTCTTCATCATGCAGCCTATGGCCTTTAACCTGCGCAGTATTACCAATGGCTCGGTCGGACTGAGCCTGCCTATCCCGATCGGCTGGGGCGGCGTTTTCTTCAATATGCCTTTCTACTATGTTGCGCTTGCTATGCTCCTGCTTGCCCTGGGCGTTTCGTGGTGGATTCGCAACTCGAAATTTGGTCTTGGCTTACTCGCAATCCGCGATGATGAGGACAGGGCCCTGGGTCTCGGCGTCAAAACCGGACCGTCCAAGCTGATTGCTTTCGTAATATCCGCCTTCTTTGTCGGGATGGCGGGAGCCGTACATGCCTATTTTCTCGAATCCATTTACCCAGCCTTTGCATTCGACCCGCTCTTCGATATTGCATTGGCTCTGATGGGATTCCTGGGAGGCCTGGGCACTCTGGCGGGCCCAATTCTCGGAGCTCTTATTTTGGAGCCTGCTCAGCAATACTTTACGATGCAATTCAGCCAAAATGGATATTACCTGATCATCTATGGTGGCATGTTCCTGACCATTATTCTTCTGTTGCCCGAAGGTATCATCCCCACTTTAAATAAATACTGGCTCAATTGGAGAGCCAAACGGGGTATCAAGACCGATTCAGGAGACCCCGTTTTGTCTGGTGGTAGTGGGAACAAGGACGGGATGAAATCATGAGTCTATTGGCAGCGGGTAACGTCTCCAAATCATTTGGCGGTATCCTCGCCTTGGATGCCTGTTCGATCACGGTCGAGCAGGGTTCCATTACCGGGTTGATTGGACCGAACGGTTCCGGGAAGACCACATTGTTCAACGTCATTACAGGATATGAAACGGTTGATCAGGGGAGCATCCAGTTTGATGGGAAGCCCATTACAAACCTGACGCCGGACCGGGTCTTCGAACTCGGCATTGGCCGCACCTTTCAACTGACCCGCATCTTTCCCCGGCTGACCGTGCTGGAGAATATGCACGTGGCCGCGCAACGTGAAGGGATCAAGGCCTTGTTGAGCCGCTGGAGTTTATCGCACGAGCAACAACGCGCTCTCGAACTGCTCGATTTTGTCGGCATCACGCAGCTCAAGGATGTTCCAGCCGCGAACCTGTCCTATGGTCAAAAAAAACTGCTTGAGTTTGCCTATATCCTGATCGCTGAACCGCGCGTTATTCTATTGGATGAACCAGCTGGAGGGGTGAATCCGACCATGATTATTCACTTATCCGAGCGCATCCGTACCCTCAACAAAAATGGGGTGACTTTTCTGGTCGTTGAGCACAACATGGAATTCGTGATGGGATTATGCGACACAGTCATGGTGATGCACCGCGGATCGAAAATTGCCGAGGGGACTCCTGAACAGGTGCGCAAGAACCCGGCAGTATTGGAAGCTTATTTGGGAGACTGAAAATGTTGCTGAGTCTACATAATATTGTTGCTGGGTATGATGGTAGTGATGTTCTCAAAGGTGTCAATCTCGACGTCGAGCCGGGATCCGTTACCTGCATTGTCGGCCCGAATGGCGCTGGAAAGTCAACGGTGTTGCGGGCCATCAGCGGACTCTTGAAGCCTCGCGTGGGTGAGATCGTTTTTAAAGGCCACCCAATTGGCGGTCTGAAACCGCGGCAAATCCTGTCATTGGGCATTGTGCAGGTCCCGCAAAACCACAGCTTGTTTCCTGATATCTCGGTCAGAGAAAATGTCAGGTTGGGTGCCTTCCTGCTTAATGACTCAGCCCTGGTCAGGAAACGTTTGAGCGAAGTCGAGGAACTTTTTCCGGTGGTAAAGGAACGCGCCAACGATAAAGCCGGAAACCTTTCGGGCGGACAGCAGCGTCTGGTTGAGTTTGCTCGCTGTCTCATGCTTGACCCGGCGCTTATTCTGCTGGATGAGCCGTCAATGGGACTGGATCCAAAGACGCTCAAGCAAGTCTTCGATACCATCATGCTCATGCGCAATACTGGCCGGACGATCCTTCTGGTTGAACAGAATGTACGCACGGGGCTGGGAGTCTCGACGCATGGCGTGGTTATGGAGAGCGGACTGGTGCGTCTGGAAGGCACGCATAAAGAGATATTGGATAATCCCCAGATCAGCCGCCTTTATCTTGGTGGAATGCTATCAGAATCTTGAAACCTGTCTGGCATCACGGATGGGTACGCCTGGACTCTTTTCCAGATTCCGTTTGCGATCCCGTATCTGTCTTCGCTTTTGGTCGAAACGCCACCACAGGTATGGATCGAGCCAATTGCTTGCATTCTTCTTCAGTTCCTTTAAGTGCCTGCCCCGCAAGCACCTGCGACAGTTCATGAAAAGCGGCGGGATGATCCCTGGCATATATGAACAACTCTCGGGACGCATCTTCAAGACTCAGGAGCTGCGCAATCACATTCATTTGACGCGTGCCAACCTTGATCTTGACTTCGGGATTCTTCTGGATATTTTGGAACCAATCCGATTTGGCGCCCCAGCCTGAGGCCACAAAATAGGCGCCGCTTGTCTTGTCGTGACGGACAACTTCAATGACCGTTTGCCGAGGCAGGCCGCTTTTGCGACCGATGTGGCTCAGCATCAGAAAGCGTTCGCCAAGTATCCAGCCGAGGCCCGCACGATAGAGCCAGATCGGCGCACGCAATCCCCAGCGCAAGAAACCCCTTGGTTGATTTTCTACAAGGCTTGGCATGGTTTTTCTTCGACAAGGTGACACCTTGAACTATTTATTTTTGAATTCTCAACTGACCAGTCAATCAGTTATGAATCAGTATGCACAAACGAATTCGATTTGTCAAGAATTTTGTTCAAGGCAGCTTATAGGTGAAATTGCCGGTATCCTAATCCATTTTTCTAAAGCGC
>JAJYOH010000294.1 GCA_021796315.1 Chloroflexota bacterium | reverse complement strand
AGGTCAAGTAAACTTTATCGGTCTTGCCAAGCGGCGCATAAATATCCCACCACGCCAGTTTTTCCTTGCCGAGTTTTTTGGCCTTGGCATTGAAATATTTTCTAAACACGGGGAAGGATGCTTCCATCGCGCCCATCATCGCTTCGAGAGTCTTGCGGTCGATACGAGAGGCTTCGAGCGATGAATGGATCGCGTCTTTTCGACCGCGACGTTTATTAAGAGTCGTCGCTTCGCCCTTGACCCCGTTCAGGCAGGCCGCCAAAGTTTCCTTGACCTCGTCCCAGGCTTTGTTCTCCGCTTCGTAGCCGCGGCGCCGGACGCTTTCATCGGGATGCGAGCGCAGGTTGATCAGCGCGGGCATGGGAAGTTTCTTCGTCTCGCCGTCCAGCTCAAAGTCCACGGAAAGTTGCGAGGTGACCGTCCCCTGCAATTTTTCGAAGGCGTTGCCGCCGCTCAAGCTGAGTTCCGAAGCGAGCCCTTCCAGTTCATCGCTCATCTGATATTTGCTTTGTTCCGCCGCCTCGCGGATCATAAACGCATGCGCCGAAGCGGACTTGTTCTTCTCGATGGCTTTATCGAGTTTGTCGCCGAGCTTACCCAGCCAGCTATTGAAACGCGTGAAAAGTTTGCTCATCGGCAGACTGGTCTGCTCAAACTCGGACAAGGCGCGCATGGCTTCCTTGTTGCGCGAATCGGTGGTGACGAACGAATAAATGAATGGCACGATCGTGCCGGAAAGGGTTTGGATGGAATTGAGCTGGTCGATGGCTTTGCCGATCAAAGGCGCCAACTCTTTTGCAGGCGTTTTTGCTCCGGCCTTGCCCAGCTTTTTATCAAAAAACTTTTCAAAACTTGCGACTCGTTTCTTGTAATCTGCAATGGCAGCTTTGAATTCTTTTGATTCGAGCGAGGGATAGACGTTCGTCAAATCCCAATGAGGATCGGTTGACATTTATATTCTCCTTGTATGAAGTGACCAAAGTATATCAAGCGTTTCTTATTTCACCGTGCGCCAGAATAAAATTCCGGATGTAAGCGCCAGAAATGCGCCGAATAAAAATGGCGCCGAGGCGCCGAAGCCGGTCCATGTGCCTGCGCCCTGCCACAGCAGACCGGCGATCACGGATGCAGGCAAAACTGCAATACCGATGGCCGCGTTGTAAATTCCATAGGCAGTGCCACGCCCAGAGGCTGGGACAATATCCGCGACCATCGCTTTGGCAACGCCATCCGTCGCAGCATAATACAAGCCGTAAAAGCCATAAAGAATCCATACCTGCCAGCCCGAATGCGAAAGCGCAAACCCGAGATAGACCAGGCCATACGCGATCCAGCCGCCGATGATCAATTTGCGCCGACCAATTCTATCGGACAGCGATCCGAGCGGACCGGCGAAGGCGGCATAAATGAAGTTGAACGTTACCAACATCAACATGATCTGTAAAACATCCAGTCCGCGATTCTGTCCGAGCAGGATGATGAATGAATCAGACGAGTTTCCAAGTGTGAACAGTACGACAACGATGATAAAAATCTTGAAGCGTGCGTCCATTTCTTTAAAGCGCAGAAGCGAAACAGGTTTTGCGCTGGTGGTTTTCAACGGGATATCGTTCGCTCCGAACGCCAAAACCAGAACTCCCAACGCCGCCGGAATGATACTGGCCAGCACCGCGATCTGGAATGTGCGCTGAGTCAGATCCATCGCGTTGGCCTCGGTCAACCAGACGATAACGGCGACCGCTAAAAGTCCGAGGAAAGCGCCGGCCGTATCTCCGGCGCGATGCACGCCGAAGGCCAGTCCGCGCCGTTTCTCGTCGATGCTGTCTGCCACCAAAGCATCGCGCGGCGCAGTGCGGATTCCTTTTCCGAGTCGATCAGAAAATCTTACGCCGAGCACCCATTCCCACGTGCTTGCGAAAAACAGGAACGGTTTCGAAATAGTCGAAAGAGAGTAACCTGCCACCGCCAGCCATTTGCGCTGACCGAGTTTATCGGAAAGCGAACCGGCGTATACCTTCATCAGACTGGCCGTGGTTTCAGCGATGCCGTCGATCAAACCGATAACCGCAGTGCCAACGCCAAGCACATTGGCGAGATATAGCGGAACGAGATTGAAGATCATCTCCGAAGAGACATCGGTGAAGAACGATGTGAGCGTGACCGCCCAAATGTTGCGCGGCAAACGTTGGAGAGATGATTTGTTTTCCATGTCGTCCTCTTGGTGATGGCCGTCGATTCGATGAGCTTATAAAATTCATCCGCGAATTTACGCTAATCAACGCGAATGTTGGCAGATAAAAATTATCTGTTAAAGAAAAAGAGGAAAGAAGAAAGACTCAAAATCCTTCTTCTTTCCTCTTTTCAATTTTTTCATTCACCGTCATCATCGTCTCCGGCCGCGGCAGGTTGTTCGATCCTGACGACCTCACCGTGATAATCGATGACGATCTTAAAGCCAAGCATCCCGAGATAAGCGCGGCCATCTTCGGGAATGCCCTGCTGCATCAATGCGTCGAACTGCTGGTCAAGATTTTTTAGCTGTTGTTCGATCATGGCTTTCGAAAAAATATCGTCCTGTCCCATCATCTTGGCGGTTTGTTCAGAGATGAGTCCCTCACTGCCTTTCATCATCTCCTGCATTTGTTTCAGCACCTGACGGTCCACTTGCTCCGCCGGGATATGTCGGCGGAAGCCCGCGTCGTTTATCACGTACGCCGGTTCTTCGCCGATGAATCCGGCCTCGACAGGCTGATCGTTTTCGTCGATCACGAGACCGGCAAATAAAGGTTGTCTTGGCATGATGTCCTCTGATATGAGATAGTCACTTTCAGGTGACTATCTCATATTATTAACTGGATGAAACAATATGAACGTTTGTCCCGTCGCCTGGTTTATACAAATACGGCGTTCCCACCGGGACCTCGGGACGGGTCCAGCGATAAATGAATTTTGCATCGGCTGGAGATAAGTTCACACATCCATGACTGCGCGGCTTGCCATAATCATTGTGCCAATATGTCCCGTGGAACGAGTCTCCTGTGCCGGTGAAGAAACTCACCCATGGCACTCCCGGCAAATCGTATCCCTGCCCTGCGCCCACTTCACCGTCATTGGTCATGTGGATGGTCGGCCCTTTATGAAAGGTTTTGAAATCGCCGATCGGGGTGTTTGTCCCTTTGCCGCCGCTGGAACAACGCGTGGTCAGAACGGCTTTATCGCCTTCGAATACAGTGACTGATTGCGTTGCAATATCCACATAAATATGTTTCTGGCTGTCGGGAATGTCTGGGGAAAGCAGAGTCAGCTCATCGTCCGGCACGAGGCGCATGTCGGTGGATGGGACAAAGAAGGATTGTTTTAATTCGTTATCATAGATCTCGTACCACACCCCTTTTTCATAGCGATTAACCGAGACGCCGGTCACCCAATGTGTCGTCTCGTAATAGACGCGATAGCCGCGATCGCTCCAAAAGTTCGGGCTGTGGTGTGTGTCGCTGAATGGGACGGTGATCTCGCCCAGTTGCCCGGTAGCTGGCACTTGAAAGCTTGATTTCTGGTAATTCGTTTCAACAGGTTGGACCCAACCGGAATAAGTGTAGCCTTCGTTGTTGACCTGGTACCATTTTTTGTTATAAGGGTTTCCAGGGTCGCCATCCACTTCATCTGTGATGTTCACGACTTCATCGCGGCCAAAGATGTGAGATGTTTTGGCATTAAAGTTCGGCTCGCTGTATAAATAAATTCCGCTCTGGGTCATGCGCCCCTGCGAAGCGGCGGGGGCTGCGAAGGCGCGGTCGAGATGCAGTTCAGCAAGGACTGCGCCCAGTAATCCTGCGCCGGAAAGTTTTAGAAAGTCACGCCGTGATAAAGGTAAGTTTGTCATAATGATTATTGGATTGTATCTGATTTTATAGAGTCGGGATGGTGGCAGAGGGAAAAGTCTTATGAAACTCTTATCACGTCATTGCGAGGAGTGTTCTCCCTGAAGCAATCTTCACTTGTGAAAATGAGATTGTTTCGTCGACTTTTCGACTTCGCTACGCTTCGCTCAGAGTCTTCTCGCAATGACGTTTACTTTACGATCTCCACCAGCGTCCCTTTATCTTTATATTCAAATTGCTCACTCGGTTTCACTACCGGACTCGTCCAGCGGAAAAGCCATTTCGCCGCGGCGGGAGTCAGATTTACGCAACCATGACTCTTGGGATGGCCGAAGTCATTATGCCAGAATGTTCCGTGCAGGGAAATCCCGGCTTCGGTGATATACATCACCCACGGCACGCCGGGCAGGTCAAAACCGTTGGCGGTGATATCGCCTGCTGCCATGTGGCGCGTGGGACGTTTATGGTACGTCATGAATGAACCGGTGGGCGTGGAATATGTCCCATCGCGGAAAACTCCGCCTGTCGCAGCGCGCGTGACGAAGACCGGGTCGCCGTTTTCGTAGGCAAACACAAGCTGGTCGCCCAACCGCACCTGGATTTTTTTGTCAGCGTCGGGAATGTTTGGAGAAAGCGGAGCCAGCTCATCGTCCGTGATGAGGCGGATGTGTTCGCCCGGCGCGTAATAGAGTTTATTCCATTTATCGTCCAACACCTGATACCAGATCTTCCCGTCAGTTGGATTTGTGGCGGCAGACATAACCCAATGCGTCGTCTCGTAATACATGCGGTAGGCCACCGGCGAATCTGCATTGGCTTGCAAGTGAGCATCAGTGAAGGGAACGCTTACTTCGCCCAACACGCCGTTTGCAGGAAGGTCAGTTACCGGTACATTCAGCGCAGTGCGGACAGGCTGGATTGTGCCTGAATAAGCATAGCCTTCATTACCGATCTCGTACCAAACGCGGTTGTAATCGGATGCGTCATCGCTGATGGTGGCATTGGTGATGGGCAGGACGCTGTCGCGCCAATACAACCGCACGGGCAGGCTGTGGGATGATGGCTTGTTAAATAACCAGATCAACCGCTCTGTAACGCGTCCCTGTTGGGCATCGAAGGCGTCTCGAAAAAACGAATTGAGCGGCAGGTTTGGCAGGAATAATCCCAGCAACCCAAGTCCGCTCAATTTGAGAAAGTCGCGGCGCGAGAATACGCCGTTATTTGCGCTCATTTTTAGTAATGCACGTTTACCAGCGTGCCAACCGAGGCCCAGTTATAAAGCCAGGCTGCATCGTCAGTTTGCAGATTCACACAGCCGTGACTCATTGGAGTGCCAAAGTTGTGATGCCAGTATGTTCCGTGTAATCCATAGCCTTGATAGAAATACATGGTGTATGGCACGTTGGGTAGATAATATCCCGGCCCGGCCATATCGGTGTAGCGGTATTTAACGTAGATGTGATATTTGCCTGTGACCGTTGGATATTGCCATGTGCCGGTCGAGACCAAAAATGAATTCACGACCGTGTTGCCTTCGTAGGCATACACCATTTGCTGCGAAAGATTCACATCGATCCAGCGTTCGCCGCCAGCGCCAACGTAGTTTGTTTGTGATCCTGATGCAGGAGTCGGCGCGGATGCAGCAGGCGGGGCTTCAGATGTGGGTGTATCCTGCACGTAGGTCAATATCAAGCCGCCGTTGTTTGAAGGTTCTGTTGTCGGCGTGGGGGTATCTGGTGAAACGGGAGCCGCATCAGTCGGGGCAAGAGTCGGAATGCCTGTCGGTACCGGTGTCGGCGCGTCCGTTGGAACGTCGGTTGCGATGGGTGTCGGTATATCTGTTGGCGCCTGTGTTGGCAGGTCAGGCAAATTGTTAACTAGATTCAATGGCCCAGGTGTTGGCGATGAAACGACTGCTGCTATTGATGATGCGCCCGCCGGTTTTGGAATTGTCACGCGCGCCCACGATGCGGGGTGCGAAGGCGATGCTGCGACGCTGCCCGCAAATAAGGCCTGTGCAGATGATGTAGCCACCCATGCGGCGACCGTACAAATTAACAAGCCAACGATCGATAAAAGAATCGGCAACGTCAAATTGCGTTTTGCTTTTACATTTGGATCGCTTGTTTCTGATGCGGCGGATGGGACGGGTTGCGACGGCATGAATTGCTCGCGCGAAAATTCGGCGCGAGGCAGGCTGGCGAACGGGTCTGGACTTTGAGCGGGTACACTGACTTGAGGTTTGGGCGCCGCTTCAATACCTGGCAAACGGCTGCGTGCCCATTCCAATCCTTTGAGCGCACGCGGACTGTTTGGGTTGATCTTAAGCGCTCTTTGAATATATTCCATGCTGCCGCGCGGGTCGGCGATGGCCGCCAGCACCAGCCAGGGGTCTTCCATTTGAGGGGCGAGCGAGGCGGCTTGTTCCGCCCACTTACGCGCCTCACTGCGGTTATTATTTCGCAAAGCTTCGCGCGCCTTTTGTACCGCTAAACGAGCCTGGTCAAATTGTGTGTTCATAGGTTAAGGGATTGGAATGGGTGTCGGCTCGACGTTTTCATTGTTGACGAAGCACAGGATGCCGTTGACAACTCCATCCGCGACCTGGTCCGTGTGCTGGGTCAAAATTTCACGGTCGAGATTCAAAAAACCGGTTTCGATAATGGCCGCGATTGTATCGGGATCAATTTCTGAAAAGGCGTGATAACTGGTCATATCTGCCGTGATGCTGCCCGGATGAAATTTCAGGCCGGTGGCCGTGTGATAACGGTCGATGAGGCAGGCCAGTAAACGGTTGGCGCGGTTTTGGTCGCGCGTATTCAAAGCCGCGGCGACTTTGAAGCCAGTGGCTTGATCGTTGATGTATTGACACGAATCATTGTGGATGGATACGATGGCAACGGCGCGATAACCGTTCAAGCGCGTATCATATTCATTAAGCAGATCCACTTGAAAGCCGCGCTCGTTTAGTTTCTTCTGGACGAGAGTTGCAATGCTGAGATTGACCTCGGCCTCCGTCAAAGTGACGTTGCCGTTGCTGTCTGTGCAGACTGCCCCCGAGTCGTTGCCTTTATGTCCAGAGACGATGCCGATTCTCAGCGCCTGTTGCACAGGGACGTTCGGATTGCTGGGAACTTGCGGGGTGAGAAGCAGGGCTAACTTGTCTGAGAAGGAAAAGGTGGAAAAATTGGCTGGTGTCCACATCACGAAAACGGTCGCCAGCACAATAGCCACGAAGATCGTGGTCCGTACCGCGTACAGCGGCTTGGAACGTCGACGCTGAATGGGTGTGCTGGGAGTTCGGGATGGCATCGATTGCATTTTATTTCGTATATACTAATCAATTGTGAGGCAAAAGGCAAGGGGAATTTCGCAGGGCAATCGCATCTAAACTGAGCGGAAATTGGGGTAAAACTGGCTATCTGATGGAGGTAGCCATGTCCAAGAAGCCGCTGGAAGTGATCGAAGAACATTTTAGCAAAGTAACCGATCCACGCAAG
>JAJYOH010000293.1 GCA_021796315.1 Chloroflexota bacterium | reverse complement strand
CGCGCCCGCGAAGGCAATCGCCAGAGAAAATCTGGAAAAAATATTCGACCCATTCTTTACGACCAAAGATACTGGACACGGTGTGGGTCTAGGGCTGGCCATCAGCTATGGAATTGTCAAAGAACACAAGGGAACCATTTCGGTTGAAAGCGAAGCGGGTAAAGGAACGACCTTTAGTGTTCGATTACCCGTGGTGTCCATGGTAGAAGGTTCGAACAATGGGAACTAGGTCCAAGATACTCATTATTGATGACGAGGAGGTCGTTTTGGATTCCTGCGCCCAGATATTAAAGGGCGGCGACTATCAAGTCGCCACCGCTATGAACGGCGAACTCGGATTGAAGCTTCTCAGGGAATTCCAGCCGGATCTCGTTTACGTTGACCTCAAGATGCCTGGCATTTCTGGCTTTGATGTCATCGAAAGAATTCGCGAGTCTGACCCCATGATTGTCGCTATTGTGATCACCGGATACGCGACGGTGAGTTCGGCCGTCGAGGCGATGAAGAACGGCGCTTATGACTTTCTGCCCAAACCCTTCACGCCGGACGAATTCCGTTTGATCACACGACGAGGACTCGATAAAAGAAAGTTAACGCTGGAAGCCATAGCTTTGCGCAGAGAAAAAGAAATGTTGAGGGAAAATTTTGCTGCTATTGTTTCGCATGAGCTTAAGGCTCCACTGAGCGCCGTACAACAAAACCTGTTCTTTCTGGTGGATGAACTATCGAGTCAGCTTACCGATGAGCAAAAAGAACGTTTTGAGCGCATGAAAGCCAATATCAACGATCTAATCAAACTTATTCAAACCTGGTTGCGGGTATTGTCTGTAGATATCTCGAAAATCCGAGAGAACTTTAATCCAGTCGCTCTGCCATTGATAATTTCGAAAGCAGTTGAGAGCGTTCAACCTCAGGCGATTCGCAAGGATATTGCGATCGTTACCTCGATCAGTGAATCACTCCAACCCGTAAACGGAGACGAAGGGACTCTGGTTGAGACTGTGATAAATATTTTGGGTAATGCAATTAAGTATTCGCGTCCATCAAGCCGGGTATACATCAAGGCTGAATGGAAGGAAAATGATGTACTGATCTTCGTGACAGATACTGGCCCGGGTATTTCAAAAGAAGAGCTCCCGTATATTTTCAATGACTTCTACACCGGCAGATCAGCTCCCGCCGCTGAGCGTGGAAGCGGAATCGGTCTTGCAGTTGCCCGCCGTATCGTCGAGGCTCATAACGGATCCATTTCAGTCGAAAGCGAATTGGGCAAAGGAAGCACTTTTGTAATCCGACTACCGGAGATCAAACCGGAGTTGCACGGCGAACTCACACTTGAAACAAATGGTTCGGAAAAATCTTAATGCGAAGGAGATACATCTATGAGCGCACAGATAATGATGATAGACGATGATCCTGATTTTGTCGCGGGAATCAAATCCATCCTCGAGAAGGCCGATTACAAAGTGGATGTGGCCTACAACCCAAAAGACGGATTCCACAGTCTGCAGAACAGACATTATGACCTGCTTCTGCTCGACATCATGATGGGTCGCGGAGCTGAGGGCGTTGCTCTGGCGCGGAAGATCAGAAAGGATCCGAAACTGAAAGAAATGCCAGTGTTGATCATCACCGGCATTCGAGAGCAGATCGCTTTTCTTTTCCCCGGCCAGTCAGTCCATCCTCACTTCGTCGAGACAGATGAATTGGTTGAGAAACCTGTAGAGCCGAAGTTTCTGCTGGATAAGGTAAGCACTCTGTTGAAGCTTGCGGAAGAAAAAAAGTCGAAAGCGGCAAAGCGATAGGAGGATGATTCATGGCAACGGAGCTTTCATTCGGCGACGAAATCGCCAACATGATGTACGCCTCGCATGGCAACCCGATCCGGGACTGCATCCAATGCGGGACCTGCTCGGGCACCTGCCCGGCAGCCGAATTCATGGATCATACGCCGCGCAAACTCATCGGCATGATCCGCGCCGACCTCAAGGATGAAGTGCTCGCCAGCAACACCTATTGGTCGTGCGCTTCCTGCTATCACTGCACCGTGCGCTGTCCGGCCGGAATTGACATCGCCGACATGATGTACGCGCTGAAGCGTTATTCGATGTGGAAGAAAACCTATCAAGAGAATCTGATCGGGCCGGCTTTCTCCGAAAGCTTCATCAAGATGATCGTCGGTTCGGGTCGTTCCTTCGAGCCGCAGCTCGCTCCCGCCTATCTCTTCAAGTATGGACCGAAAGGTCTCATTCAAGAAGCGCAGATGGCAACAGGCTTGGTGTTAAAAGGCAGAATGCCTCTGCTTCCGAAGAAGATCAAAGGCTTGAAGAAATTCCAGAACATGATCCGGCGCATCATCCCAATAGGAGAGCCATCATGAAACAATATGCATACTATCCCGGCTGCTCCCTTGAAAGTCTGGCGGAGAGTTACAACATCTCGACGCTCGAAGTAGCGCGCGAACTGGGGCTGGATCTAAAAGAAATCGAGGATTGGAACTGCTGCGGCGCAACGGCATACTTCCCGGTGGACGAATTGCTGGCATATACGCTCGTCGCGCGCAATTTGGCGATTGCCGAAAAAGATGGCGCCAGCGATTTCGTCGCGCCATGCAGCGCCTGCTACAAGAATGCCTACTTCACCAACGCATATCTCAAGAAGGATCCCGACCTCGCCGATCACATCAATTACGCATTGGAAGCGGACAATCTGCATATCAACGGAACATTGAAGGTGCGCCATCTCATCGAAGTGATCCTCGAAGATGTTGGTCTGGAGGAAGTCAAGAAGAAGATCACGCATCCGCTCAAGGACTTGAAAGTTGCGCCCTATTACGGATGCCAGATGCTTCGCCCAAGAAAAGATCACGAGAACGTCGAGAACCCTCACTTCTTTGAAGATCTATTATCGGCTCTCGGTGCGAAGCCGGTGGAATATCCGACCAAGGCGCGTTGCTGCGGCGGCTCTTTGATCATCACCAACCGGAAAGCGGCCCTCGATATGGTTCGCAAACTTCTGGCAGACGCCGTGAATCACAAAGCCGAAGTGATCGCAACCACGTGCCCCATGTGCAATGTGAACCTGGAAGTGTATCAAAATCAGGTCAATCAAGAATTTGGCGCACATTTTTCAATTCCTGTCATGTATTTCACTCAACTCATGGGCGTGGCACTGGGCATTACACCAGGACGCCTGGGAATTGGAAAAGAGATGATTGCTGGGTCACCATTGCTGACCTTTGCTCAAAGTTGAAAATAGGAGAGAAAACTATGACTGAAAGAATTGGCGTATACGTATGTCACTGCGGCACGAACATTGCTGGCGTTGTTGACGTCGCAGAAGTCAGCAGATGGGCAGGAAAGCATCTCGCAGGCCAGGGCGTGGTCGTAGCACGCGACTACAAGTTCATGTGTTCCAGTCTCGGTCAAGAACTGATTCAAAAAGACATCAAAGAACTTGGACTGACGCGTGTAGTAGTAGCCGCTTGTTCTCCCCATTTACACGAGAAGACTTTCCGCAATGCCTGCGCAGGCGCTGGACTGAATCCTTATCTGTGTGAACTGGTTTCCATCCGTGAACAAGACTCGTGGGTTCACACTGACAAGATTGCCGCGACGGATAAGGCAAAAGCCATCATCTCCGGCGGCGTGGCGCGCGTGGTACATCACACAGAGCTTGAACCTTTACGCGTGCCGATTCACCCCGACACGCTGATCGTCGGCGGCGGTATTGCCGGCATTCAGGCCTCGCTTGAAATCGCTGACGCCGGTTACCATGTTTACCTCGTCGAGCGTGAACCGTCCATCGGCGGCCACATGGCGCAATTCGACAAGACCTTCCCCACTTTGGATTGTTCTGCATGTATCCTCACACCAAAGATGGTGGACGTCGGCAATCATCCGAACATCACCCTGTTGACATGGAGCGAGGTGACTAAGGTGGATGGTTATGTCGGCAACTTCGCGGTCACCATCAAAAAGAAAGCCCGATATATTAAAGAGGAAGATTGCACAGGCTGCGGTATTTGCTGGGAAAAGTGTCCGTGGAAGGTTGTTGACGATGTCTTCGAAGCAGGGATGGGCAAACGCAAGGTTGTGTATGTTCCGTTCCCGCAAGCTGTGCCTAAATATCCAGTCATTGACGCCCCGAATTGTGCCTACTTCCAAAAAGGAACTTGCAAAGCATGCGAGAAGTTCTGCCCGACCAATGCGATTGATTTCAATCAGAAAGACCAGGAACTCACTGTCCAGGTTGGCAATATCATTCTCGCCACCGGATATGATCTGTTCGATGCAAAGCGTATCCCGCAATACGGCTATGGCCGATTGGAAAATGTTTTCACCAATCTGGAATTCGAGCGGATATGCAACGCGGCCGGCCCAACAGGTGGCAACGTCGTTCTGCACGATGGCAAGACGGCGCCCACAGCAGTTGGCATCGTTCATTGCGTCGGCTCACGCGACCAAAACTACAATCCTTATTGTTCCGCCGTTTGCTGCATGCAAAGCCTGAAGTTTGCCCATCTCGTGCATGAACGCACGGGTGCGGAAGTCTACAACTTCTACATTGACATTCGTACGCCCAGCAAAGGCTACGAAGAGTTCTATCAGCGCCTGCTGGAGGAGGGGACGCATTTCGTACGAGGCAAGGTGGCCGAAGTGACCAGTGTGGCGCGCACGCCGGAAGAGGAGGGTAAATTGGTCATCCAGGTCGAAGATACGTTGATCGGCAAACAGCGGCGCATCCCGGTGGATATGGTCATCCTCTCAGCTGGATTGCAAGCGCGCCATGATGCCAAGGAGGTCGCCAAGACCTTCGGCATCTCATGCAGTGCCGACAACTGGTATATCGAACGACATCCGAAGCTCGATCCGGTTGCGACCATGACCGAAGGAGTCTTCATTGCCGGCTGCGCGCAGGGACCGAAAGATATTCCCGCCAGCGTGGCGCAAGGCGCGGCGGCATCCGCGCGCGTGCTCGGAAAGATTCAACAGAAAGAAGTTGCGCTCGAACCGGTGCGCGCTTCGATCAACGAGAATCAATGTTCGGGCTGCCGCATCTGCAACAACTTATGTCCGTTCAACGCCATCGCATTCCATGAAGATCGGATGGTATCGGAAGTCAATCCCGCGCTGTGCCAGGGCTGTGGAACATGCGTAGCCGCTTGCCCGGCGGGCGCGATCAGCGGAACCGGATTCTCCAACGAACAGATTCTCTCGCAGATCGAAGGTCTGTTGTTGGTCAATGTAGATGGAAAATTAACGGAGGCGGTCCCCGCATGAGGACAAGGAGCAAACTATGACCGATAAATTTGAACCCACTATTATCGGCTTCACCTGCAACTGGTGCAGTTATCGCGCTGCAGACATGGCTGGCACGGCGCGCATGAAGTACGCGCCGAACGTCCGTTTGATCCGCTTGATGTGCTCCGGACGACTCGATCCAACCTTCGTGATGAAAGCCTTCGCGAATGGAGCGGATGGCGTCCTCATCACCGGATGCCATCCCGGCGACTGCCACTATATCGAGCAAAACTATAAGGCTTTGCGCCGCTTCCAACTGCTCCGACGCGTGCTCACACAGATGGGCATCGAGCCGGGCCGACTTAAATTACTATGGGCGAGCGCGGCGGAAGGCGCCATCTTTGCCGCGGAGATCAACAAGTTCGTGGAAGAAGTACGCGCGCTGGGTCCGCTTGGCTGGCCCCAAGAATTCCAGCAAGTGGAATCCACGCCCGTCATGGAGGTGACAGCATGAGTAATAAACCGAAATTCGCAATGTATTGGGCCGCCTCCTGCGGCGGATGCGAAATCGCTGTGTTGAACATCCACGAAAAGATTCTGGACGTGGATGCCAATTTCGATGTGGTCTTCTGGCCCGTTGCGATGGATGCCAAATACAAAGACGTGGAAGCAATGGAAGATGAATCCATCTTGCTCACGCTTTGGAACGGCGGCATCCGCAACGATGAGAACGAACACATGGCGAAACTGCTTCGCAAGAAATCGAAGATATTGGTCGCGTTCGGTTCGTGCGCCAACGAAGGCTGCATTCCCGGCTTGGCAAATCTAGCCAGCACCAAAGAGATCTTCGATACATACTATGAGACGATCTCAACGGATAATCCGAATCACATCCGCCCGCAATCTGACTACCAGATGCCGGAAGGCGAAATCCATATTCCAACGCTTTTGCCGGTGCTGAAGACTCTCGATCAAGTTGTGGATGTGGATTATTACATGCCGGGTTGCCCGCCTGAAAGCCATCAGATCGCGGCAGTGATTGATCTCGTTGTTCAAGTCTTGCAGGGCAAAGCGCAATTGCCGCCGAAAGGATCGGTCATCGGCGCGGGCAATTCAACCGTCTGCGACGAATGCAAGCGGACGCGCAATGCCAAGACGATCAAATCCTTTGAGCGCATTTGGAACATCGCGCCCGACCCGTCGCTGTGCCTGCTCGAACAGGGAAGTCCGTGTAACGGTCCCGCGACGAGAAGCGGATGCGATGCGCGCTGCCCAACCGCCGGCGCACAATGCATCGGTTGTTATGGTCCCGCCGAAGGCGTCGTGGATTACGGCGCACGTTTGATTTCGGCGTTCGCATCTGTCGTCGACGCGAAAGAACCGGAAGAGATTGATCGCATCCTCGATGGATTGGTGGATCCGACCGGTCAGTTCTATCGCTTCAATTTGGCAGGATCGCTGATGAAAGCCGCCGTACCTGCTTGGAAGAAAGAGAAGCAAAGTGCCTAAAGTGAAAAGTGCAAAGTGCCAAGTGTCTCATCGGAAACTGTAGGCACTTTAGCCACTAACACTCTGGACACTTTTCACGGAGATTACTATGACACAAAGAATAACCATTGATCCCATAACTCGTCTCGAAGGTCACGGCAAGATCGAAATCTTCCTGAATGAAGACGGCGATGTTGCCAATACTTATTTCCAAATCCCCGAGCTGCGCGGCTTCGAACGATTCTGCGTGGGCCGTCCGGTGGAGGAAATGCCGCTTCTGACGAATCGCATTTGCGGTGTCTGCCCCGAAGCGCATCATATGGCAGCGGCTAAAGCCTCCGACGCGGTCTACCACGTTGATCCGCCGCGCACGGCAAAGATGCTGCGCGAGTTGCTTTACTCCGCGTTCTATGTCACCGATCACGCGACACATTTTTATGCGCTTGGAGGACCCGACTTTGTGATGGGTCCCGATGCGCCGGTCGCGGAACGAAACATCCTCGGCGTGATTCACAAAGTCGGTCTCGAGATCGGCGGCAAAGTGATCCAAGCGCGCAAAGCCGGACATACCGTGGTTGAGATGATCGGCGGACGCAAAGTTCATCCGTGCACATCCATCCCCGGCGGACTCACCAAAGGTATCACTGAAGAAGAGCGA
>JAJYOH010000016.1 GCA_021796315.1 Chloroflexota bacterium | reverse complement strand
TCCGTTTGTTCGTCTATTGCTACAACCACCGACAGTTAGCCAGGCGTCAATTCCCCAAATACTCCTTCCACTTAGTCGACTTCGTATCACTTCATGTTTAGATACTCCCACATTTGATAATGTGTATACTGGCTGTCACAGCGTGCTATAATTTTTAACTGCTTATGAATTCACTTTCCAACAATCCAAAAGTTTCCATCATCACCCCATCCTTCAACCAGGGACGTTTCCTAGAAGATTCAATTCATTCCGTCTTACAGCAAAGCTATCCCAATATCGAACATATCGCTGTGGATGGCGGCTCAAAAGACGAAAGTGTTGAAATCATCAAAAAATATAAGGATCATTTTGCGTGGTGGGTATCAGAAAAAGATCGCGGTCACGCGGATGCTTTGAATAAAGGATTTTCCCATGCTACTGGAGAAATCCTGGCCTGGTTGAATTCAGATGACATTTACTTTCCAGACGCTGTTGCAGAAGCAGTGGACATTTTGAAAGGCCATCCCGAAGTTGGAATGGTTTACGGCGATGCCGAGCTTATTGATGATTCCGGCGCGACCATCGGACAGTTCGCATCCAGGCAGACGGATTATCGGCGGATGCTGCGCGGCTCGGTGCATATTCCACAGGCGACCACTTTTTTCCGCGCGGACTTGTGGCATCAGGTTGGGCCGCTTGACCTTTCGCTATTTTTCAGCTTCGACTACGATCTTTGGGTCAAACTTGCAAAAGTATCGCAACTGTTATACGTTCCAAAACGCTGGGCAAAGTTCCGCATCCACAGCGATGGCAAGACAATCGTCAATGACGACCGTTGTTATCCCGACATGTTACGCGTCCTTGAACGCGAAGGAGGCCATTGGCTCTCCTGGCTACGCTTAAGGATGATCACGCGTAAAGCTTTCTATTCGTGGATGCCGTGGGAATTTCGACTCCGCTTGCGAAAACTTCTAACCTTCTAAACAATTGACAATAGTAGTTTTATAGAAACCTGCTCTTGACAGCATCCTCGCCGCCAAGAGCAGATTTTATTTTTCTAAAGGCTCACAAACGACCGCTCGCCAAGAACATTACAAGGTGTCTTGAACCACCCGCTTTCCTGCTTTACGATCATGATATTGCTGCTCGATCCACTTGTATGTTTCAGTCAAACCTTTTTTGAACGGCGTGGACGGCTCCCAGCCAAGCACCTGCTCGATGAAGGTATTGTCGCTGTTTCGTCCCGCGACGCCTCGAGGCGCGCTAGTATCATACTTGCGCGTCAATTTCACATGACCGATCTCTTCGGCGAGACTTACCAAGCCATCCACAGAAATCAATTCGCTTGAACCTAAATTGATCGGTGTGGCAATCAGGTCATTGCAATGGACAATCATATCAATTCCCTTGATGCAGTCTTCAATGTACATGTAGCTGCGCGTCTGCGAGCCATCTCCCCAGATCATGATTTCATTACTACCAGAATCTTTTGCCTGAATCACCTTGCGACAAATAGCTGCCGGAGCCTTCTCTCGCCCACCGTCCCACGTGCCATGCGGTCCGTACACATTGTGGAAACGCGCCGTGAACGTCTTCAAATTCCGCTCTGCCCAATATTCCTGGCAAAGCATTTCTGCAAATAATTTTTCCCAGCCGTAGCCGCGTTCGGCCATCGCAGGATAAGCATCTGATTCCTTGAGCGGACGCACGTTGGGATCCTGCTGCAGCAGCGTGTTGTAAACGCAGGCCGAAGACGAGAAGAAGTAGCGGTTCACGCCCGCCCGATAAGCGGCTTCGATCAAGTGAGTGTTGATCAACGACGAGCGCATACATTCCACACGGAAGCGCTCAATGAAGCCCATGCCTCCCATGTCCGCCGCCAGATTATAGACTTCAGCTGCGTTCTCCACAGCGCGGACACAGGCCTCGCGCTCGCTCAAATCAAGGCATAGACTTTCCACGCCTAGAGTGCGCTGGTACCAATCCTGCAACGGCTTTTTATCAACCGCGCGTATGCGGGTGTAACCCAAATCATGAAAATAACGAGTCAGCCATCCGCCGATGAATCCTCCGCCACCAGCTACTACGATGAGGTCGTCCTGCTTCAAATCGCGGTTGACCTTTGAATCATTATTCATTTTCTTCGATCTCCTATCCAACCATCCAAAATATTTTCCTGGCAAAGCCAAAAGCCTGCTTTACTATAAGGGCACAAAGAGTATAAACAAGATTGTACACCCTTGCCTTGCCGAACAAAAACAAGCGCAGCTCCGAAATCAAGGCTTCTTTATCGGATGCTGCAAATCAAAAATAATATAACCGGAACCTTGAGCATAAACAGGGTAATTGCTGAGTGCGTTCTTCAATCCTGTATCACTATCATATGCGCTGAACTGTGTAATAAGAAAGTACTGTTTTCCGGCAATTACAGAATCAAAATTTGAAGCTGGCTGAACATTTTTTCCCGCCAGATCGCGAAGGTTCACATCGCCCTTTCCAAGCCAGTACGTGGAATCCTGAAAGCCCCAATAAGCAAGACTGTATCCATAGTCGCTTGTCAACGAAACGACTGAGGAAGTATGTCCAAGCTTGTCTCCGAGCGCCGCCCAAAAGTGGGCGTCGCCCCGGCTATTTTGTCCGAGGAGGGAAGTGCGCGCGTCCCAGACTGCATGTCCCACAGCAAACAAAATGACCGCGATCACCGAATAGCGGACAAATGCAGAAGTCGAACCAAGTTCAGCGATCTTTTCAAAGATGGCGCTTGCGGGGAATGCAAGAGATAAAGCAACTATCGGGATCAATGGAAGCTGGTAATAATTGTGAGTGGTAATGTGATAGGGCAGGGCAAGTCCGTAAGCAATGTATCCAATCCACATGCCGATCATGAACGGACGATCCTTGGCTCTTGCCATGAAAATGCCAAGCAATGCAAGGAGAAGCGCGCCGGAGCCGACAATGTTATCAGCCATGTTGAGCCAACGAATATAGAAAGAGCCGCTTAGCCAAAGATTCGGAAAGAATCGAAACGAGGTTTGTGAGACGAGAAATCCTTGAATAAAGAAACCAAACAAAAGGTAAATCCCCGCAGGCAACGCGGACAAAATCGCGACCGCCCATGTCTGAAGATCTCTGATGGATTTTTTCAAGTTCCCGTCAAAGAGAATTTGTGCGGCGAATGCGCCGAAGAGCGGAAACGCTGCCCACACTTTTATAAAGATAGCAAAACCTGTTAGAAGTCCAGTGATGATTACCCATTTCCAGGTATGCGCTTCGTACCAATGGTAAAAAGCCCAGAAGCCGCCGATTGTCAAAGCCACCATCAGCGGATCGGGCTGGAACGAACGACTGGCAATCACTGCAAAGTAAAGAAAGACATAATACAGCAAAGCAATGATCGCTCCATTTGTTGATGACATGCGCCGAGCAAGTCCAAACAAAGCCAGCCCGCCCAATAACCAGAAAATGGACGAATAAATGCGAGCGATCCAAAGATGTTCCCCAAAGATCATATATGTGCCCGCCACAAGTCTTTCAAACACGTCAGGCTCAATCGGAGGTAGTTCCTGCCCAAGCTTGATCCCAATTTGTTTCTGCCAATTGGGAATGGAAAGATTAGCTGCATATTGATAATACATGCCGCGCGCTTTTAACGCAGAGAAAAGTTGGCGCGTTGGATTAAAGTCCACAGGCAGGTCGGTGAGGTCAATCATCCGCACGCCGAAGCCCGCGAGCAAGATCAATGCGACGAGCACAGCCACTAATTTTGGTTTTCCAAAGAAAGATCGTTCAGAGACTGTTGATTCCATTAATGCCATTCCTGTTCGGGATAAAATTCAGCAGACACTTCTTCCGTCGTACGGCGGACGCGCTCGATCTCTTCGGACGAGAGACGGCGTTTCCAATTATTGAGATTCGCGCGGCTGTCAAGTTTTACCGAGTGAACTTTCTTGCGCGATAACTCGACAGGATTCTCGGAACTGCTGGAGTTGAGAATTGCCCGCTCGGCGCGCGGGGTGAAGTCCAGGCCCAATTCGTTGTACAAATTTCGATACCCCGCGATGGGATCGAGGGAAAGGTCCTCGTGGCGGACAATTTGAATTGACGGGATCCGCTGGCGGGCCGAAAGAACGACGCGGTAAACCATCGTCCACAACAAAGCAGCTTGTCCGATAATGTCATCCTTCGCGATGGTTTGCATATCCTTGTGATATGGTTCGAGATGATCGCGCATCAACAAGGGCTGGTTCAAAAGATCGGCAAACTCGAACGGCCAGTTGAGTCGTTTGAGACTGCTGGCAAACGCTGCCGGATGGCGAACCGTCACGACAATATCACAATTCAAACGTTCGGCAAACCACGGCAGGGAAAACACCGCGAATGGGTCTTTCAGCAAAGCGCGCTGACGTAAGAGTCGGCCGCGCATGAAAATGCTGAAGTCACGTCCCATGCGAAGAAAATCCTTGCGCGAGCGAAGCGACTTGATTTCATCCAAAAGATGATAACGGAAAGCCAGTAATTCATAAAAGGAATTCAGGTAGCACTCTTCATTCTCATCCCGAAGATATGTATACCAATATTGAACCTTCGCGCGAAAAACGCCCGGACGATGCAGGACATTCAATGGTTCGCTGATATAAGCCGTATGCAGATTGGCGGCGAGCATTTTGCCAACCCATGTGGTCCCGGTGCGATGCCCACCCGTGACAAGCAGCGGGCGCTGTGAATGATCCATGTTCATCATTGCAATGGTTTGGTCAAATCGTAAATCACAAAGCCGCTGCCTTGTTGATAAACAGAATATCCGGCCAGTTGTTGTTTGAGTTGCGGCTGGCGGTCGAATTCGGCAAAATCGGTCACGAGAAAATAATGCCTGCCTTGGGTCAAATTGTTAAATGTCTTGCCGAAGTTAAAAGATGAACCGCGCACATCATGATAATCAATGTCGCCGGAGTTCGGCCAGATGGTTGCGTTCTGCCAGCCCCAATATGCCAGCCGTCCGCCATAATCCTGCGTCAGCGCGACGACGCCGGAGCCGTGATTCAAGATCGCACCGATCTCAACCCACATCGCGGCTTGCGGACGATAATCCACAGCCTTTAGTTGGCTGTGGACATCCCAGACGGTCGCTAATACTCCATACAACAAAACAAATGATGCTGCGATACGCGTCCAACGCGCGGCCGTCATTTCGGCGAGGCGGGATATCAGCCAGTCCGCGACGGGCGCGAGGGAAATAGCGACCAACGGGATGAATGGCTCTTGATAATAATCATGTGTGGCGATGTGGTAATCAAAAAACAGACCATACACAATGTACGCGATCCACAACCCGATCAAAAGACTCCGCACGCTTCTTTCGCGGACAAGGAAGATTCCCAGCAATCCAAGCATGATCGCCACCCCGCCCGCGGCCATATTTGCCTTGTCTGCCCAATTGACATAATTGATCGGACTCAACAACAGGCTCGGAATAAACCGTCCGCTGAATTGTTTGCCGAGAAAACCGTTCAGAACAATTCCATAAAAAAGATATGCCGCGCCGGGCAAGATTCCCAACACGACGATCAACCAAACTTGTGCGTTGCGAATCAAGTCGCGCAGCTTGTAGCGTCCTAGCACTTCGCCAAGTGCCGCGCCAATCACAAAAAACGCCGCGTAGAATTTTACGAAGATGGCAAACCCGCCCAGAAGTCCCGCGAGAACCGCAAAGAGCCAGCCCCCCTCTTTCTCTCCCCCCATTTTCTGTGAAAATGGGGGGAGATGGTGGGGGGTAATCCAGAAATGAAATGCCCACCAAAAGGCAATGATCAACATCACCATGAAAGGATCAGGTTGAAAAGCGCGGCTGGCAATGATCGCATAGGGAAAGAAAAGATAATACGCGGTTGCGATGACCGCACCATCAGTTGAAATCAAATCTCGAATCAGGAAGAAAAGAAAAATCCCACCGATGATCCAAAACAACGACGAATAAATCCGCGCCACCCATAACTGTTCGCCAGTAAATTGATATGTGAACGCCACTAAATGTTCGACCACTTCCGGCTCGACCTCGGCGCGCGTCCGCCATTGCTGCAACGCCATTTGCCGCTGCCAATCGGGAACGTTCGGCGCGGTCTGATAATACATGCCGCGCGCTTTGAGAGCGCTGAGCAGTTGCCGCGTGGGATGGAAATCCAGCGGCAGATTGGTCAGGTCATAAAGTCGGATCGCAAGCCCAAGCCCAAACAAAACAACCAGCGTGGCAATCAAAAACCAGCGCGGTGCGAAAAAAGAACGTGTGTTTCTTTCAGAAGTCATCGGGCGCAAATTCTAACACTACTTGCTAATGAATCCCGATTTGCTCCGCGGCGCGGCAGGAAGAGGCAGCGCAAGTGGTCAATGTTTTCAACCACGACGACAATTGTTCCAGCAAATGCGGGTCAGCGGTCGAAGCGAAATTGTTCAATTCATACGGATCAGCATTCAAATCATAAAGTTCACGCGTGCCGTCGTTGTATTCCGCGTACATGTATCGTGGCGTACGCAAGGCAAAAAAATCTGGCGGTGGGGCAGTTTGTCTTAATTGCTCGGGGTCAAGTGGTTCGAGCAACTGATTTGGCGGCTGAATGCCAACCAATTGAAGCATGGAACCAGTCTTCGCTTCGGCTCCATAATATTCGATCAGGTAGCCCTGACGCCAATCCTGTTCAGGCGGCGGATTGCCGCTCCACAACGGGACGAGCGAGCGGCCATCCACAAACGACGGCGGAACTACGCCCGCCAGTTCGGCGAGAGTTGGAGCGATATCGGTATTGCCAGCCAGATAACCTTTCAAATCCTTCCCAGCGGGAATGCCTGGCCCGCGCACAATGAACGGGACGAGAATATCTTCTTCATACGGTTTTCCCTTGCCCGAATACAAACGATGCTGGCCGAGATGATAACCATTATCGGATGTGAAGATGATGTACGTGTTGTCTAACTGGCCAGTCTGCTGCAATGTGTTGATCAAACGGGTAATCATTTCATCCACCGCCTGCATCGAGCGGACGCGGTCGCGGTAAAGCTGGTCCATGTTGGCAATGTCCGCGGCGGTCAGCAATGGATCAGCTCGAATGTTGGGTGGCTTATCCGAAACATCCGCTTCATTGAAAGCCGGTGTACGCGGCACTTCCAGATTTGGAAAAAGATCGGCATGGCGCGGGGCCGGAGTCGCAGGCTCGTGGGGCGCATACGTCGCGAGGTAAATGAAAAACGGTTTGGAGTCCGAGGCGGAACGACGCAGGTAATCGTCCACTTTATTGGAAAGCACATCCGTCATGTAATCCTGCGGATTGCTGCCATAATCAATTTGTTGCCCATTCTCGTTCAACGTGTAATTGAATTCCTTATACGGGCTGCCCTTGGCCGGGCTATACCATTCGTTCCATCCGGGCGGAATGTAAGTGCGGTCCGAAGGAAACGGATAGCCATTCAAATATTTTCCAAACAACGCGGTGCGATAGCCGGCTGCTTGGAGCCAGGTTGCAAGCGTCGAAGTTTCGTGTTGAAGTGAATAGAACTTTCCAAACCCACCCAGCGGATCAGCGTTGGTATAAACCTGATGGTTGTGCGTATATTGTCCGCGCAAGATCGAAGAACGCGATGGACAACATACCGGAGTGCTGATCAAAAAATCGTCGAGAGTTAATCCCTGATCCGTCATCAATTGTTTCAAATGTGGCATGTACTGGATGGTTCCCATCGTGCTGTCGAGGTCATCGGTCAGGATGAATAAAAAATTTGGACGACTCGTTTTGGGAACGACGGTGATATCCGCGAGCGGGGCAAATGTTGGCGGGATGGTTGGCGCTTCGGTCTGGACTTTGGGCGGGTTGCCGGTTCCCAAAGAACATCCCACCAATGCGACAACCAAAACGAGCGCGCCGATCTTCCAAATGAATTTCATTGAACTTCCTTTACTTTATTTCATTCGCAGATTCACAGATCGAAATTTACTGGTCTGCAAATCATTTCAAGTCAAATTTGTTATTCAATCTCTGACTTCTGCGATTTAGAATGGCATCACGGATACGACTCAACCCAATCAAATCAAGCAGAGTAGACACAAGTAAGTTCAGCCGCGCTAGCGCGGTCGGAGGATGAAGCGCAAACGCGCGCGTCCATGCCTTGAGCGCGGGCCACGGCTGTCCGCCATCGAGCAGATAACGCGCGTTAACACGATAAGCCGACGCACATGCGCGACGCGTAATTTTCGTCATGATCGGCGCGAAAGCTTTTTCCTGCAATGCCCAATCCAAAACGCGGAAAGCTTCGCGCGCAAATCCCGGAGCCTGCGCGCGGTTCTTGGCTTGCGGATGATAACGTGCCGCCGCCCACAGTTGATCCACATGGACGATCTCGCCTTGCTGTGCGAGCTTGATCCAAAGCTGGTGATCGAGCATAAAGTGAAACGTCGTGTCGAGTCCACCGACCTTTTCAAACGCGGCGCGGCGCAAAAAAACCGCGGGCTGGCCGATGATTTGAAAGCATAACAAATCTTCAAGCGACAGCGGACGATATTTCAAAACATTGATCGTCCGCCCATTTTCGTCAACGGCAAGCATATTGCCATAAACCATCACAGCATTTGGATGATTCTCAAACGCTTTTACCGCCGCGCTGACCGCGCCGGGCAAATAGGTATCGTCAGAGTTTAGCCAAGCAACGATCTCACCGCGAGCACGGGCAAAGCCTTTGTTGATCGCCTCCGCCTGACCCGAATCTTTTTCGCTTGTCCACCATGCGAGACGATCAGAATATTTTTTGATGATGTCCAAACTGGAATCGGTCGAGCCGCCATCCACGACCACGTATTCGATATCGGCATAATCCTGTTCCAAAACCGAACGCATCGTCTGCTCGAGAAAGGCAGATTGGTTGAAAGAAGGAGTAACGATGGAAACGAGAGTCATTTTATGAGACGCGGATTGCTTTTTAAAGAGATCATCTCGCCCGCGTCCTGTTAGAAAAGCGAGTTGTAATCCACTTTCGGAAAAATGGTCAGCTTGCCGCCAACAGTTGCATCCAACACTTCGCGTCCAGCTTTTTGATACGCGTCGCGCGCTTTTTTATATCCAACCTCGGATGTGTCGAGGTCGGGCAGTTGCCAGCGAAAACCTTTACCAAAATAATTTCCCGAAAAATGATTAGGGTCATCGCCGGTGGAAACGACGGTTTTATTCGCCTGGCCTTTGTCGGTAAAGTTATGATCCACGCCGATCAAAATGACTTTTTCAAAACCCATGTAAAATGCCAGTTGAAGTGCGACATTGGTGACGGTCGCGCCTTCCCAGATGCGGCCGGTCATATCATAAGCAAATTTTGGACCGGTGTATGTGGTGTAAAGAAAAATCATATCGTCGGGAAAACGCTGGAAGTGACGATTGGAGCGCCATGCGATAAACTTTGGAATCGGCAACGCGGCAATTTCATCCGCACATTGTTCGATGACCAGATCGTTGATCGAGGCAAAATAAGTTGTAGTAAAGCCCAATTCAGGGAACATCAAATAGATGCGATTCATCCCAAACGTGTGTTCATTTTTGAGCTTGGTCAGATCGGTTTGTTTCAGGCTTGGACCATTGCCGATGATGAAACAACGTTCGCCTTTATGAATGTTGTAATACCCAGCCATTCGCATACGGCTTTTTCGCCGCCACGGGTGGAGATACGCGTCGGGCACTTGCGGCAAGCGGCGAATCGCATCGTAGGTATTTTTGATCGTTTGGACAAGGAATGATGATGTAGTTTGTTTCATATTATGGAGGACTATTGGATAGTGAACATTATATAAGAGATGCGAAGCCTAAACTTCTCATAATCTAAAATTAAATCGTCAAAAAGCACCAGCGCAACTCCACTTTTTCTCTGTGGAAAAATAAGCGCATTTGTTATAGCCTGGGTGAATATAACCAAAGCGCAAAGTGAAAGAAGAACCATCACTCGTGTATTCCAGTCCAGTTGCATTTTCAGATTTTGGTAATGGAATAGCTTGTATATATTCAGGAATAAGTTGCTCTAGCAATTTGGGATAAATATCATGATCGCTTTTATATTGTTCTAGCGCTTTAATAACAGGTTGGTAAATCGCAAATCCCTCAAGCGCATCCGGACACTTGTCTGGAGTGCAACAACTGTTTAAGCCACAACAGCCAGCAACTAGGAAAACAAGAATGAGAAGGACGAATTTCAATTTCATGAGAATTCTCCTTACCCACAAGCTAGAATTATATTGCGAAAGAATGATTTCAAATTGTCATCACTCAGTGCTCAATCTCGCGGTCGCACCGCCATCAATGACCAACGCTTGACCCGTCATGAACGATGATTGTTCATTATCAGCGAGAAAATAAATCGCGTGCGCGATTTCTTCTGGCGTGCCCACTTTTCCGCTAACGGTTTTGCGCGCCAAATTATCGAGCCGTTCCTGCATATCACCATGGCCAACATGTCCGCGGCCAAGGCCTGCGCGCAGCATGGGCGTATCCACAGCACCGGGCAGAATCGCATTAACGCGAATATTATCAGGGGCAAATTCAATCGCCATGGCACGCGTCAGCGCGAGCAATCCGCCTTTGGATGCAGCATACGCTGCGATATTTGCCGATGTTTGAATCGCATGGACAGAAGAAACATTGACAACCGCTCCACCGCCCCCTGCTTTCAACAATGGATGCGCCAGTTTGACTCCCAAAAACACGGAGCGCAAATTGGAAGTCATCACCGAATCCCATTCTTCAACGGTGGTCTCAATTAGCGGCTTGGCAACCTGAATGGCAGCGTTGTTGACCAGCGCATCAAGCGAATCTGTGAATGCATGTGCCTTCTCAAAAATCGCGTGCATATCTTCAGGAAGGGCAATGTCGGATTGAATGAAAAGTCCATTTCGAGGAAAATCTTTTCCAAATTCTGCGCGATCCACGCCAATGACGCGCCAGCCTTTTTCAGCAAACAAATTGACGGTCGCGCGGCCAATTCCACCCGCAGCGCCAGTGATCAAAACAGTCTTATCTTCCATTCATCAATCCATTCGATGAAATTCCCAACCCATCCAACAAATTTCGAATCGTGTTCCAGTGAATGCGCTCCCATGCAACCGGACTGGAATTGGAATTATGCGGAGCAAGCATAACGTTGTCCATTTTTAGAAGTGGGCTGTTAGTTGGAAGCGGCTCGAACTCGAAGACGTCTAGTGCGGCTCCTCCAAGACGTTTGGCCTGCAACGCTTCGATCAGCGCTTTCTCCTCGACGATGGGTCCGCGCGCGGCGTTAATGAGGATCGCATCAGGCTTCATCTTGGCTAATGTTTTCGCATTGATCAAATGATGGCTGGTTGAATTCAAATCGCAATTGACCGAGACGAAATCAGAAGAAGAGAGTAGAGAATAGAGATCAGTCATTTCGATTCCAATTTCAGAAATAAAAACATGATCAATTTCAATAATATCCGTTCCATAAACTTTCATGCCGAAGGCGCGGGCGCGACGCGTCACGGCTTTGCCGATATTGCCTACACCGATCACGCCAAGCGTGCATTCGCTCAACGCGCGTCCGGGAATCTTTTTCCATTCGCCCGATTTCATTTCGCGGTCCATCCACGGCTGGCGGCGTGCAAAAGCCAGCATGTAACCGAGAACGGTGTCCGCAACGGGCGTGGTGAACGCGTTCATCGTCCGGCAAAGTCTGACATTTAAACGAGAGCAGGCTTCGGCGTCGATTGAATCGACTCCTGTTCCCCATTTCGAAATAACTTTAAGCCGCGGCGCACACGCGTCCAAAACGGGCGCTGTGTAACGATCATCTCCACAGATCGCACCGTCGAATTGACCAGCATACTTCAGCAAGTCGGCTTCCTCCATCCGTTCGCGGACTTCGGGGACGATCAAATCAATGTGATATTTCTCGAACACCGGCTTGAAGCGTTCGAGAAAAGGAATCATGTAAGGAGCAGTGAGCAAAACAGTTGGCATAATTATTGGCAGAAAGATTGTTGGATGTAAGTGTTCATACCTGTCGGAGTGTTGGCAGATGAATTTGCAAGTTTATTCAAATCATTGCAGGCTTGCATTTTGAGAAACGCGTCAGCGCCAATGATGCTGATCAACGGATGAATACGATCGCGTTCACCTAACATCACATATGCGCGCAGGAAAGGCATCCACTCCACGCGATCCGCGGGATACAAACCCTTGCCCAGCGCTTCATCGCCCAATTGAGCCACGGTCTTCCAATCGTTCTGCTGCGCGGCGAGCGAAGCCTTTTCGTAATAATAACACCAGCCATGTGACGGTTCGGGGCCAAAGACATCAACTGGCGGATGCGGCGAATCTGCGCTCAACACCACATTGCTGATTTTCGATTTTGGCGCGACCAGCATAATGTTTTGCGCGTCGGCGCTCGAGACATCGGGCTGGTTCCCGTCAATCACGCGGACGCAGCCGTCGGTGGTTGATTCCGCCAAGACCAGCACATTGCTGTAATCCTGCACTGACGCGTTGCCGCGCCGAATGAAATCCAGATGGCCGTGCCCGGCAATGATCTGCAAAACGATATCGGGAGTCAAAACTGCGGCGGGCACGCGAATCGTGATCGGGTTGGCTGTTTGTTTTTGAGGGGAATAAATTAAACCTGCCGGTCCCCAAACAAAATAATCCTCGGAAATTCCGGTATTGCCAGGATAACTGGCAACCAATGTTGTTCCATCTTTGAATTGCGGCACGCGCCACGCAACCTGCCACCAGAAATTATTGAAGACACTTGTATTCTGCGCGGTGTTGACAGCATTAGCATAATGCGTAATTGAAGTAACGGCAACGAGAAAAGCCAGCATAGCCGTCCGCACGCGCGCGGACGAAAAGAATCCGAGCAACACTGCAATGACCATTGCACTGCCCGCCGAACTCGCCAGCGTGTATCGGGAATAATCTCCAAAGTCGGCCTGACGGTTGGCGATCATGATCGGCAGTAATCCACCAATCGCTGAAATCAAACCGACCCAAAACATTTCTGTTTTCCAGTCGAAATTTGATTGTGGTGATTCTTCTGTGTACGAGAAACGCGAATAAATAAAAGCCATGAACAACGTCACAACGATGGCAATCGCCAATCCAATCAACGTGTCGCGCAGGCGCAGTTGAATCATTAAGTTGTAAAAAGGAACAGCCCACGCTAGAAACGTCACCTTGAGCGTGTCTTGAAGCAGGGAAATCAACCAGACAAAACTTTTATAAATTGGCGAAGCAAGCCATTCTCCGAATTGATAGGTAATGTCCGTGGCTTTCCGCTGAACCTGGAAAAGAAATGTGCGCCAGAACATGAATCCAACAGGAATGATCAGATACGGTAGCCAGATTCGAAAGATTTTAGCGACCCAATTCTTGATGCTAACTGTTCCTTGCCGCGCTACAAGAATAAAGATGAACATCAAACGTAGGACTTCGAGCCCCATGTGGTATTCGACCAATCCCAAATATGCCCAGCCAAGCAAAATGGAAAGCGCCGCAAACAAAACCTTCAAGGCCGAGCGCGTTGACAAATTGGCTTTGACAGTCAGCGCGATGGAAATCATTGCCAGGCAAAGGCTGAGCAATTGAGATTGATAATCAATTGGATTGACTTGTGAAAGAAAACCAGGATAAATCAGGAACAACAACGCGGCGCTGAAGTTCACCGCCCGGCGGCGAGGCCAAATCAAATCCAAAACCCAGAACAGTGCCAGCGCGCTGAGAAAGCGGAAAATGTATCCGCTAAAATGATAATAAATAATTTGATCGCCAAAGAGGGAATACGCGGGCCCCAAAACATACGCTCGCGCTGGCCGGTCGCCGTTATAAACCGTATGAAAAAACTGCGGCCCGGCCACATGAGCATCATACATCAAATACCAGTCGTCTTTTGAATAACCAATTTTCCCAGCCAGTGGCAAATAGATAGCAGCGGAAATTATCAGCAAGCCCAAAGCCGCAAGCAAAAATGAATTTTTGAAAATCTTCATTTGGGCTTTCTCTTCGACAGGAGAAAATTGCAAATCTCAAAATCGAGTTCTTCATCAATATCCCATGCTTCGTCTGCATCCATTTCGAACATGAATGGACGATCACCGAGGCGATGTCGCTTCGACGCCAGGTTTTGACGGGTAAAAATATACAGGCAGGAATTCTCTTCGAAAACGGGCGGCAAATCCTGGGTCTGGATGAGAACCGCCGGGTTGTGGTTGAGTGCACGTCCAAGTTGGTCGTAAAGCCGCGTCTGCAAACGCGTCACAGAAAAGAGCGAGTCATATTCAGGGTAATTGGCAAGAAAAGTTTGGATGGCGCGCGAAACGGTTTCGGGCTTGAGCAGCGGATTGGTGCTGTGCGTCTGCAAATAAAAATCGGCTTCGACTTGAGCCGTGTCGTACATCAGGATTTCGTTCATCGAGACCGTATCGGCCCGCAGGTTTTCCGGGCGATTGACAACTTTAACTTTGGGGAAATGCTGGCGCAGTCCGTTCATTACCGGATCGGAATCGGTGTCCACCAAAATTTGTTCGATCTCCGGGACGGATTGCAGCGTTTCGATGATGTGATGAAAAAGCGGCTTTCCCGCCAGCGGACGATAATTCTTTTCGGGCACGCGCTGGCTGTGATGCCGCATCGGGACGAGCGCAACGAGTTTGGTCATGGCGCTTTGATTATACCGAATCGATTTGCATAATAGTCCAACGATTTTAGCGAAGAACTCGCCCCCTTGCCAATAAGTACAGACTGGGTGAAAGTAACAATAAACTATGATTACAGTTTCATTCGTGATGAGGCAGGTTAGAGAAAACTAAATAAAATTTAAGGTAAAATAAGCCAATAAAATATCCGGTGCATTTGAATAAACGGATGTTTTCTAAATTGCTAATGATTGAGAAAGCTAGCTGAATTCACTGCCAAGCAGGAGATGTTCGAGGCTTACCCACGAAGCTCATTTGCCGATTTATTTATAACTGGAAATGACGGGCAGGGAAATCCTTAACGTGAATTCGTCCGATATTGCCCCATTAACTACTCTTAAAGCTAAAGTAAAGGCCAATGCGCAACGTGCATTGCCGTTGGCTGGTATTATCATCATCACAGCTTTCTATGTGGTGATATTCATTGTCAGAGGGGGCAATGAAGGATTATTTTTTTCTCCACTTATCGCAATACCGGTTATTTTAGCGGGATGGTTCTATGGGGGATACTGGGGAGTGATCACAAGCATCGTAGCGATCATTTTGAATGCTGTGCTTTTCACAATTTCACTGGATGAGGGTTGGAAATTATGGGTGGAGTCTGCCTGGCCAGGCAATGTAATGGTGCTCCTGGTTGGTTATATTGCAGGTCGCCTCAAACGGGTATATGAAAGACGATTCTATGTTGAGGCTCAATTACGCTCTCGCGAGAGATATTTGGCTCTTGTTAATATGGCGATCAATAGTATTTTGTCTTCCGACACGCTTGAGGACAAATATCATTTCCTGCTTTCGCACCTTGCCAACTTGTTCATAGCCGACCATGCTCATCTCCTCCGCTGGGATGAAACACAAGGGCGGGCCGCTTATGTGGCAACTACCAAGCCAATAGATCAGTCATTTTCCAGTCTCATGTTGAATTCCGATGAATCAAAGATAATTGCATCTGTATTACGCGATGGTGATCCCTTAGTGATAGAGGATTTGTCGAAACCAGACTATGCCATCAATCCAGCTTTCCTCGGGAACTCTTTAAAGCCAACCGGCACCTTATTGTGCCTTCCCTTGATCGCCGGAGAATTTAAGTTTGGTGCTGTCATTATCGCATATGATTTGCCGCGTCGCATCAATCCGGATGAAATCCAATATGCCCGGCTTGCCGGAAATCAACTTGGACTTGCATTGTGGAACGCCCAACAGGAATTCAAGATCGAAAAGCAACTCAAAGAAGCAGAAGCGCTTGCGAATATTGAGCGTGTCTTGAGTGAGACCGAACAGGTGGGAATTGAAACAGTTCTGCAGCTTATTGTTGACTCTGCTCATCAATTAATTCTTGGAACCGAACAGGCTGTCCTACATATGCTGGATGACAAGCAGCAGATTCTGATTCCGCGTGCAGTCTCAGGAATTGAGGATAGGTCTGGTGCAAGGCTGAATATGCACGTCGGGGAGGGAATTGCCGGCCAAGTCATTTTGACGGGCCAAGTCATTTGTGTTTCCGATGCCCGGAATGACCCTCGTTTTTTAAATCAGGCAACGCCTTTGAAATTTCGCTCGCTCATCGTAGCTCCGATTAAAAGTAATGAGCACTGTGTAGGGACGATCAGCGTTCAAAGCACACAGCCAAATGTGTTCACCGCGGAAGAAAGCCGGCTTCTCGGATCATTGGGCACACATGCCACAGTCGCAATTGAGAATGCCAGCCTGTTGGAAACGACCCAGCAGGATTTGAAAGAGATCAACGCGCTCTATCAAATCAGCCAAGGCTTGGCCGCGTCGCTTGATCCAGACCAATTAATGAAAGACGTAGTTGAACTCTTACAGCAATACTTTGGATATTATCATACGCAAATTTTTATTTCGGATCCGCAAACTGGTGATTTTGTGGCTCGTTGCGGGCAGGGAGCTATTGGCAATCAACTCAAAGAACGAGGATTGCGCGTTCCGGTTGGTGCAGGAATAGTCGGCCATGTTGCTGAAACCGGACTACCATTTATAACCAATGATGTGACCAATGTGAGCTTTTATAAGCTTGAGCCGCTATTGCCGAATACGCAGTCGGAACTCGCAGTGCCCATCAAAATCGGTGATCAAGTGCTCGGGATGTTCGATGTTCAACAAACTCATCCACGGCGTTTAACATCACGCGATTTGCACTTAATGATAGCGGTATCCGATCAATTAGCCGCTGCCCTTCAGAAAGCCAATCTCTATACTGATTTGCAGACTTCCCTTCATCAGGAGAAAGAAACGCGTTCACAGTTGATTCAAAGCGAACGACTGGCAACTGTTGGACGTTTACTGGCTTCTGTGTCTCATGAATTAGGTAACCCTCTTCAAGCTCTCCAAAATGCCCTTTTCCTGCTAAAGGAGGAAAAAGGCATATCTGATCTGGGACGGCAGGATCTACAAATCGTGCTTGAAGAGACAGAACGTATGACAGCCATGATCGAAAGACTACGTTCTGCCTATCGTCCCACCCGCGTGGAAGATTTCCAAAATATCCAGGTGAACGAAATTGTGGAAAATGTCAGGGCCTTGACCGCTACACTCATGCGCCATCAAAACGTCAGCCTTGAATTCTATCCAGACCCTCAATTGCCTGTTATACCGGGCATCCCTGATCAGATCCGGCAAGTTATTCTGAATTTATTTATGAATGCAGTGGAGGCCATGAGGAAGGATGGTGGACGCCTAATAGTTCGGACATTACAACTTATCGGGCAAGATAAAATTCTGCTTTTGGTCACCGATACTGGTCCCGGAATTGACAGTGTGATCCTTCCTCATATTTTTGAGCCATTTACAACCGATAAGGAAACCGGTACCGGTTTGGGCTTGACGATCACTTACGATATCATCCGCCAGCATGGCGGTACTATCGAGGCGGAGAACAATCCGGAGGGCGGTGCTATATTCAAAGTCTGGCTTCCGCTTGCTGCAGGGGTATCACAATGAATAATTTAGGCCATGTTCTAATCATTGACGATGAACTCACGCTGCGACAGACACTGGCGCGCATTCTTCAACGAGGCGGATTTGAAGTCATAACTGCTGCAAATGCAGCCGAAGGTTTGGCTCTGCTTTCCAGGCAAACATTGGATTTGGTTTACATGGACATTCGCATGCCTGATATGAACGGGTTGGAAGCATTGAAGGCAATACGCGCTGTGCTTCCTGAATTACCCGTCATCCTGTTTACGGCACAACCCGATTTGAATTCTGCCTTGGAAGCCTTGCGAAATGGAGCCACTGACTACTTGCTCAAGCCGTTGAAACCGGAAACGATCCTTGAACGCACGCGAACTACTCTTGCCAAAGTGGAACGGGAGCGGCGAAAGAAAGAAGTTCAATCACAAATCACCAATCTGCAGGCTGAACTTCGAGAGTTGGAAAGTAACAATTCGTCTGAACAGAACCATTCTCCAATCCCTGACACATTCTCCGCGGACGAACGCTATCTAAAGCGCGGCAAATTCACCTTTGACCTGCATGCTCGAAGGGTCTCCATCGATGAGAGAATTATTACCCTCCCGCCCGTTGATTTTGATTATCTGTTGGCTCTGGCACGCCACTCGCCCAATGTAGTGGATTATCGTACTCTTGTGGTTGAGGCACAGGGCTATCAGGCCGAGACGCGCGATGCCCAGGAACTTGTCAAATGGCACGTGCATCATATCCGGCAAGCTATTGAACCTGATGCGCAAAGGCCGATTTATTTAATCAACGTGAGAGGCACCGGTTACCGTTTAGTAGTCGATTAATTTCTTCGGGATGCTGGTCATCCTCAACGGATGCAAAGCCGCTTTCAGTCCAGGCTGGAAGCGGCTTTTTACTTTCCCAACTTTTCCCAACTATCTTCTACTGATGACCAACCGTCAAAACAGGGATTTGATGGAAAATGAGACCAGTGAATATGGAAAACTACCCAGCTTCTACCTATCAACATGTGCGCATCCTGGTTGTGGACGATCATCCAACTACCGCATCCACGTTGGCACGCGCCATATCCCAATCCTGGCCAAAGGTTGAGGTCATTTCAGCCACCAGTGGGAAAAACGCTTTGGAGCAGATCAAAGATGACCCGGTAGATTTGGTCATCACGGACATGATGATGCCCGAAATGAATGGTTTGGAATTGATCGAAAAACTTCAATCCCATCCGGCTGGCCGTCCCGCATATACCATCTTGATTACAGCTTATGATGTTCCCGGCTTGAAGGAAACTGCACGGCGTCTGAAAGTGAATGAAACCATCATCAAACCAATTCGGCCAGAACACATCTGCCAATCTGTTGGCAAAATGCTCGAGGAAATGGGGCACGCACAATCCCCGACAAAGTCAATGGAAGCTCAGGGAATATTCAAGATCCTGATTGCCGACGATATGCAGGATAATGTTTCCCTCCTTTCGCGTTACTTGCAAAGAGAAGGTTACGCATTTGTGAGTGCATCCAATGGCGTGGAGACATTGGAGAAAGTGCGTTCGCAAATGCCAGATTTGATTCTGCTAGATGTCAATATGCCGGAGAAAGACGGCTTTGAAGTTCTTAAGGAAATCCGCTCTGATCCGCTCATCGAACATATTCCTGTCATCATTCTCACTGCGGCTCGGCTCGATTCTGCCAATATGCAGTATGGTTTGAATCTGGGCGCAGATGATTATGTGACCAAACCATTTGATCCGCGTGAGCTATTGGCACGCATTCGCACAAAATTACGCGCCAAGGAATCAGAAGAAATCATCCGGCGCCGATATAAAGAGTTAAGCGTTCTTCCTGAGATCGGCCGCGAGTTGGGCGCCCGTCTCGACATCAACGAGCTGACCGAGGTTGTCATCCGCCGATCAGTGGAAACGTTGGGGGCTGTATATGGTCGCATCCTGATTCTGAATCAAAAGGGCAGGATTCAAAAAACGTATGGCTTAGTTTCGTCCCCTGCCATCGAAATGCAAGCACCCGACATGGATGGGTTCATTCATCAGATTAACGAAACCCGTCAAGGCCTGATTATTCCTGATGTTCGAAATGAGTCTCGTTGGCAGACTGTCGAAAACGATCCGGCGCGTTCAGCTCTTATTACTCCCTTGATCGGACGACTTGACCTGGTCGGTTTGCTCATATTGGCCCACGAACAAACAGGCTATTTCAAATCAGATCATTTACTTTTATCCCAAGCAATTGCCAGCCAGGCAGCTATCGCAGTCGAAAACATCTGCCTTCATGCAAGAATGGTAGTAGAACAGCAGCGCTCTTCAGCCATCCTACAAAGTGCGGCGGAGGCCATCCTGCTATTTGACTCGGAAGGACAGCTTGCTTTAATAAATCCAGCTGGGGAAAGACTTTTCACAGATTATCAGGCAAAGATTGGACAATTGCTTGAGAGGGGGAATGGATACGATGGATTAATTATAAATGTGGAGAAGGCTATAGCTTCTGGAACACCAGAAACAGCGGAAATTGCATGGCCGGATCGCCGATCTTTTTCTGCACAGTTTACGCCCATTGAAGGAGGGGGATGTGTTGTCATTCTGCATGACGTGACGCGTTTCAAGGATTTAAAAAACGTCACGGATGAATTTATTTCCATGGCTTCACACAATTTGAAGCATCCAATCACTGTAATTACTGGTTTTACCCAACTGCTGTCACAGGCTGGGCCGCTCAGCGAAAAGCAATTGGAATATTTGAGCCAGATCAACGTCGCCTCGCAAAATATGAATGTGCAGGTACAAAACATGCTCGATCTATTAAGAGTGGATCCAGGCAAGGGCGCGGATTTGAAGCGCGAAAACATGGATTTGAGCACTGTTATGTCCGAGGTCGTAGATGAGTTCCAGTGGCAGGCCCTGGCCAAAGAACAGCAACTTCAACTTGAGAAAACAAAAGAGCGACTTATTGTTCAAGCCAATCCGTTGCAAGTGCGGCAGGTACTGCGCGACTTGATCAATAATGCCATGAAATACACACCCAATGGCGGCACCATCCAGCTCTCGCTGGACGCATCGGATTACGCAGCCGTGATCAAGGTGCAAGACACTGGTTATGGCATTCCGTCAGAGGATTTGCCATTTATCTTTGATCGGTTTTATCGCGTCAGAAATAATGATACACGGGGCATTGAGGGCAATGGTCTTGGGCTGGCAATCGTCAAATCCATTATTGTGCGCCATGGTGGACAAATTAGTGTGGAAAGCAAAATAGGAAAAGGCTCCTGTTTTACATTTACGCTACCACTCAAACAGCCGGAATTTACTGATGTTTCGAGTTTCGAATCCAATTCAGTATCAAGGTAATAAATTAAAAAGGAGAAGCAGCAATGTTCAGTAAAGGGAACAGGAGTGGAAAGAAACGAATGATATGGGCACCCATCATGCAATTACCTTGTGGTGTTTTAGGTTGCGGAACAATGAATATTGTAAAGGTGAGCGCAGATAATGTTGGCCAGAAATGAACGGAGATTGAGAATCTAAAGCCGCTTTTGTGGAGTGAAAAAAAATGAACAAGACATCTTCCAATAATTTAATGAGTACAAGCTTTGCCAATTCTCCTTTTGGGCAGGGCTCGAAACTTTCACGCAAGCTGCTGATCCCTATTCTAGCGATTGTTATCTTGCTTGCAATCGGCTTGGTTGGATATGATTTCTATAGCAATTCGCAGAAAAACCTTGCAAATGAAACATCGCAATTAGAAAATATACAAAACGCCGTCTTAGCTCAGACCGACGGCTTAAGTAACATAGCACTGGGCCTTGCTGAGGAAATGGCCAGTAGTCCAGAAGTTCAGGCCGCTTTTGCTTCCCAGAATCGCCAATCTTTGACTGATATTACACTGCCAACTTTTAAGGAGGTGCAAAAGGACTTTGCTGTTAAGCAATATCAATTCATCCTGCCTCCTGCGACATCCTTTCTTCGTCTCCACCAACTGGATCAATTTGGCGATGATCTTTCGTCATTCCGCGCGACTGTCGTAGAGGCGAATAGTAAGCAGATCAAAGTGAACGGTACAGAAATCGGCCGCGGCGGTTTGGGGGTCAGAGGTGAAGCACCAGTCTTTTATCAAGGCAAATATATTGGCGTTATTGATGTTGGCATTGATATTGGCCCTGACTTTTTGAACACCATTAAAAAACAATATGGCGTGGATGTTCAAATCATGTTGGATAAAAAAGCTGCTCAGACTGCCACCTTTCAAGGAGCGGTGAATCCAGTTGCAGGTCCTACCAATGAGTTGCTTTATCAAGCCGGTACCATCTCCAAACCTATATATGCAGATGCGGCAGTTTATTCACGCATATTGGCGGGCCAGTCGGTCACATCAAACTTGACCGCAAATAACAGAAATTATGCAATTCTCAGTTTCCCCCTGAAAGATTTTTCTGGCAATGTGATCGGTGTATGGGAAATAATCTCGGACCGTACTGAAGTGGTTGCTGCTGATAATTGGCAACTTTTGGTCACCATTTTGGCGAGTCTGGGCGCTATTGCTCTTGGTAGCTTCATTATTATTCAATTTATTAATTTTACAATACGACCAATTGCCGAATTAACAGAGACAGCTACGGCCATTGCAGGTGGTAATTTGGGACGAAGGGCTGTTGTACAAAGCACTGATGAAATTGGTATGCTAGCCAACGCCTTCAACCTAATGACTGCTCAGTTAAGCAACCTAATTGGAACACTTGAACAACGTGTCGCAGATCGTACCAAAGCGCTTTCTACTGCTGGAGCAGTGAGCCGGCGTATTTCTTCCATTACCAATAGCGGACAACTTGCAGTCGAAGTCGTCAATCAACTTCAATCGGCATTCAATTATTACCACGCACATATTTATCTTATGGATGACGCTGGTGAGAATTTGATAATGACAGGCGGTACCGGTGACGTAGGGCAACTTCTTTTGGAGCGCGGTCATAAAATCTCGGTTGGAAAAGGTTTGGTGGGCCGCGCAGCTGAATCGAAGTCTGCCATCATAGTTCCGGACACTAGTGCGGATCCCAATTGGTTGCCTAACCCTCTATTGCCGAATACCAAATCGGAAGTTGCCGTACCCATTTTGTTGGGCAATCAGCTTCTTGGTGTTTTGGATGTGCAAAACGCTGAAGTCAATAGTCTGAGTAATCAGGATGTCGAAATGATCGATTCTATCGCAAACCAGGTAGCAGTCGCGCTACAAAATATCCGCCTCTTTGAAGATGCTGAAAGAAGCCGACAAGAGTCTCAGTTGTTAGTTGACTATGCGGCCGAGGCAATCATCCTCGTCGATTTGAAAACTGGAAATTTCTTGGAACCGAATGCAAGCGCTTTAAAACTTTATGGCCTGCCGCGAGAGGAACTGGTCAAAGTGGGACCGGCGCAAATGAGTCCTGCAAGACAACCTGATGGGCGCGATTCAACAGAAAAAGCTATGGAGAAAATTGGCGAGGCTATGCAAGGTGAGTCTCCGGTTTTTGAATGGACGCATCGTAATGCCCAGGGAGAGGATATTTTATGTGAAGTTCGTCTCGTGCGATTGCCCGGCGCACACCCACGCGTCCGTGCCACTGTTTACGATATCACCGAACGCAAACACTTGGCAGAACTCACTGCTCAACGAGCCAAGCAACAGGAAGCGCTCAACCGTATTACACAAAAAATCGAAAGCACCATTACCGTGGAAGCTGCATTGCAAGTTACTGCCCGCGAACTCGGTCACGCCCTGGGCATGAAGCCAACCTTGGTGACCATTGACCGGCCCGCACAGTCTGGTGAAGCCGAAAATAAGAATTGAGAGGAAGAGTATAAATGAATAACCTATTCCATCTTCCTGAAAATACATCATCCCAGACGCGCAGCGCCTGGCGTATAGCACTGATTGGCTTATCTGCTTCCATCGTAGCCGCGTCTTTTTACCTTTATTTGGCTCTGACAATTGGCGCATGGCAGCTTTATGTTTGGAGTGCGGATATCTGGTTGCTGACTGTTGCGATTGTAATTACCATGGTTTTCATTCGCCGCGACCGTATTTCATGGGGAGTGTGGATACTTCTAGCCGCAATTCAAGTGACCTTTATAGGTGCAGTAGCTTTGATCCAAGGAACCGGGTTGCTTCTTGGGGTAAGTATCGCTCTCTTAGTATCTATCATTGCTGGCCAGACGTTTTCCGGCAGAGTGGCTACTCTAGCCCACATTTCCGGTGCGCTCAGCGGTGCTGTGGCAATCCTATTGGATCTGTACTTACCACCCTATCGCTTCTCAGAACCTGAACTGATACGAATCTTCTTGCCGACCATTTTGGGTATTGTTATTCTGCTTTTCGGATATGTGACAGTTCAAGAATTTCGTAATTACAGCTTGCACACCAAGCTTTTGTTGAGCATCACTGGCATCACTGGCTTGGTGTTGTTGATCTATGGCGGTTTTTTTCTCTACCGCGCTCAACAAACGCAGGCATTCTGGTCGAATGAACTGCAAAGCACTGTCCAACAACAAGCAAGACAACAAGCAATTGATACTACGCAACTCGAGGCTCATGTCGCCGATCAGGCTCTTTCCAAGGTAACCTACGCGGTCGAACAATTGGCCAATTATCGCTCAGCTCTCTATGCCAAACCATCTCTGCTAGGACAGGGAGGTTATTGGGATGCAAGTGCGAATCTCCAAATCCTCTCTGGTGGTCAATATGGAAATGCATCTTCGGACACTGCTTCTGTATTCATCCCCGATACAGTGACACTCAATCCCGATTTGATCATTGATCTAAACACCAGCAGATATTTGGATTTTTCGGTACCGGAAGTTCTCAAGGCTGATCCTAATATTGTTGCAGTCTATTATATTGGCGCCAGCAATTTCACAGTCTATTACCCAAATATTGGCTTGGCGAGTACCGTGCCACCCGATTTCAACGCGACCGAACAGTCATTTTATACAATTGCTACACCCACAAACGATCCAGACCACAAGGCAATGTGGACGGAACCTTATCAAGACCCAGCCGGAACCGGCCTGATTGTGACAAACGCCGTACCTGTTTACGATCAAAACAACCAATTCCGGGGCGTGCTGGCGGCTGACACACAATTGGAAAAAATCTCCCAGGAAATATCCGGACTTAAACTGGGGAAGAGCGGGTTCGCCTTCCTCATTGATCCTTCCGGACACATTATTGCCATGCCCAATGCCGGCTATGCCCTGTTAGGCATCCAACCAGAGGTTGTGCCAGTCAACGAAACGCCAAAAACAACCCTTTTGAGTGCAGGACCGGCTGATCTTCAAATGATCATTCACCACATGGTTGCTGGCGAGAGCGATATGATAACCGCAACCATTCAGGGAAATCAATATGATGTGGCATATGCTCCCCTGCCGACAATTGGATATAGCATAGGCCTCATCGCTCCACGCGCTGAACTGGATGCAACGTATCTAGCTGCGCAAAACCAAATTGCGAGTGAAACGCAATTTTCCACCAGTCTATCAATCGTGATTGGGTTGGTTTTGTTGTTGGCAACCGCTGGGATCAGCATCATCATCAGTCAGTTTTTCTCGACTCCTCTTGTCAAGCTCACAAAAGTAGCCACAGAAGTCACAGCTGGCAATCTGGAGGCAAAGGCCGAGGTGCAGGCTACGGACGAAATCGGCTTCCTCGCACAAACCTTCAACACCATGACATCCCACTTGCGAGAAACCTTGGAAGGTTTGGAGCAGCGTGTCGCTGCCCGCACGAAAGACCTTGCAACAGTCGCATCCATCAGCACTACTACGGCTACCATCCGAGATCCATTCCAAATGCTGGCAACCGCAGTACACCTAACCCAACGCGGTTTTGGGTTGTATCATGCTCATGTGTTCACTTATCAAAAAGAAAAAGAAAATCTGGAAATTATGGCTTGTGGTTGGAAGGAAGGAGATATTCACGAAGGTACGCATGGCACCACTTCCATTCCCATTGCTCAGGATCAATCACTGGTTGCACGCGCGGCACGGACTCGTAAGCCGGTGATTATCAATAATGTGCGTAGTGATCCGAGTTGGTTACCCAATCCACTCCTTCCTGATACACGCGCAGAACTCGCAGTGCCAATGATCGTGGGCGATGAACTGCTTGGTGTATTGGATGTACAGGCTGATCACGTAGATGCGTTCAGTGATCAAGATGCCAATATTCAAATGACGCTTGCTTCCCAGATTGCTACCGCTTTGCAAAGTGCACAGACTTATGTTGAGGCAAAAACAAAAGCAGATCTTGAGGAGACGGTCAATATCATCGGTCAAAAGATTCAACGCACGGCATCAGTGGAAGATGCTCTACAAACTGCTATTCGCGAAGTTGGCTTAGCGCTTGGTGCACCACGAGTCAGCGCTAGCATTACAAGACACCCAAGTGGAGACAACGGTATTCACCAGAACTGAACGTGGTAAGAGAATTTTCAACCACGTTTTTGGAGAGAAAAGATGAACAAGACATCCTCTATTAATCCCGCAAATATCCGCTCCACCGTTTCTTCTTTCTGGAGAGGCCTGAATCTTTCACGAAAATTGCTTATTCCCATTCTCGCGATGATTATGTTGGTTGCGATCGGGTTGATCAGCTATAACTTCTATAGCAATGCACAGAATAATCAGGCGAATGAGGCGCAAGGGTTGGAGAACATCCAAAGTGCTGTCCTAAACCAGATCGACAGCTTGAGCAACCTGGCTTTGGGCCTCGCTACCGAAATGGCAAACAATCCAGAGGCTCAAGTTGCCTTTGCCTCTGGCAACCGTCAATATCTCACCGAGATTACATTACCGACCTTTGAAGCGGTACAAAAGGATTTTGCTGTCAAACAATATCAATTCGTTCTGCCGCCAGCAACATCCTTCCTTCGTCTTCATCAACTGGATCAGTTTGGTGATGACCTCTCCTCTTTTCGTGCTACAGTTGTAAAGGCCAACACCGAGCAAGTGGCGGTCAGCGGTACAGAAATTGGCCGTGGTGGCTTGGGAGTTCGAGGCGAAGCGCCGGTGACCTATCTTGGAAAGCACATTGGCGTTATTGATGTGGGTATTGATATTGGTCCAGACTTTTTGAACACCATCAAAAAGCAATATAACGTGGATGTTCAAATCATGTTGGATAAGAAGGCTGCACAGACCGCCACCTTCCAGGGTGCTGTCAACCAGGTTGCCGGTCCTACAGATGAGTTGTTGTATCAAGCTGGCACGAGTGCCAATCCAATATATGTGGATGCTGCAGTGTATCCGCGTGTACTAGCAGGCGAGTCGGTTATATCCAACTTAAGTATCAATCACAAAAATTATGGAGTTCTCAGTTTTCCTCTAAAGGATTTCTCCGGCAAGGTAATTGGCGTTTTGGAAATAGTCTCGGACCGCACTGATGCGGTAGCCGCGGAGAACTGGAACCTCCTCATTGCCGTTCTGGCAAGTTTAGCCGCCCTTGCCCTTAGCGGTTTCATCATCGTTCAGCTTATCAACTCCACAGTGCGGCCAATCACCAGATTGACAGAGACGGCTATTGCAATTGCAGATGGCAATCTTGAACGCAGAGCGGTTGTAGAAACTACAGATGAAATCGGCACTCTGGCTAAGGCGTTCAATAGCATGACCGCCCAGTTGCATGAACTGATCGGAAGCTTGGAACAACGTGTAGCAGAACGTACCCACAGTCTTGAACTTGCGGCAGATGTAGGTCGTTCTGTATCGCAAGTGCGCGCCCTCGATGTGATGTTGAAAGATGCCGCAGAACTCATCCGTTCGAAATTTGATCTGTATTACGCACAAATCTATCTGACAAATGCCGCTCAAAATGCATTAATACTTCAGGCTGGTACCGGAAGTGTAGGCGAGGAACTGGTTAACCGTGGCCACCGTCTGCCACTTAACACTAGTTCAATCAATGGGCGTGCTGCGGTGGAAAAACACTCCGTGGTGATCTCCGATACAACAGCCAGTGCATCCTTCCTTCCCAACCCCC